>NZ_JWMC01000043.1:0-15234 GCF_000812405.1 Pseudomonas sp. PI1 | reverse complement strand
GGCGGGCATCGCATAATGGACATTACGCTAAATCGGCCCCGGAGCTTATCAGCATTGTCCGGAGCCGACTTAACGTAACGTCACGATATTATGCGAAGTCTGGATAAGCCCAGCTGCAGATGGCCCCTGCAGAATTCACCAGGGAAAACCGCTCGTTTGCCCGTCTCGGCATCTTCCCTGAGTCGATCCGTCGATCTGCCATGGCAGCTCCGCTCGAACCGCAGACTCGGCGCTCGATCATTCCACGTTTCCCCAAACGGATTCGCAGGCAACCCATTCGAAGCTGCCAACACCAACGCGACGCTACGTGAAATCTGCGAACCTCGCGGCCAATCCTCGTCACGCTTTTCACGTAAACGCAGCATGCAACGCACGACGACACTCATGCGCCGGACTGCACCTGCAGGCGCTGTTCGACCGCGCGCTGCAACGCATGGCGGCCGAAGGCTGGAGCGACGACGAAGTGGACCAGCTGCGCTCGGTCTCGCTGCACTGGCTGCGCCACACCTCGGCCACCTTCGACGCGCCGCTGCGCGACATGAAGGACCTGCAGGCCGACCTGCGCCACAACAGCCTGAGCACCACGCAGAACACCTACTACAACTCGCTGGACGAACAGCGCGCGCATTCGGTGAAGGGGCTGAAAATCAAGCGCTGATATTCAGGAAAAGCACTCCCCGAGCTCTCAGCAGCATGCTCTTCAACCAGCACGACATATTGCCGGGGTGACCGCGCTACACCTAAAATGATAATAAATCCCATTTGTATCACCGAGCCCCACTCCCCATGTCGAGCCCCGCCCTCAAGCAGCAGGTGAGCAAGATCTACCAGGAGCACCATCGCTGGCTGCAGGGCTGGCTCCGTCCTCGCGTCGATTGCCGCGAACTGGCGGCCGACCTGGTACAGGACGTATTCATCCGGGTGTTGACTGCCGAAGATGCCGCGGCGCGCATCGAAGCCGTGCGCGAGCCCAAGAGCTATCTGGCGACCATCGCCCAGCGCCTGATGATCGACCACTTCCGGCGTGCCCGCCTGGAGCGCGCCTGGCTGCAGGCCCTGGCCGAACAGCCGGAGGCCGTGGAGGTCAGCGAGGAAACCCGGGCCATCCTGCTGGAAACGCTCTGCGAACTCGACGCCATGCTTGCCGGCCTCGGGCCCAAGGTGCGCCAGGCCTTCCTCCTCGCGCAGTTCGACGGCATGCCCTACAAGCGGATCGCCGAACGCCTGGACCTGTCCCTGGCCACGGTCAACCGCTACATCGCCAAGGCGATGCACCAATGCCTGCTGCATCGCCTGCGCACCGGACTCTGACGCCATGAACTCCCTCGATACCCACAAGCTGGCCGCCCTCGAACAGGCCGCTCACTGGTACAGCCTGCTGCGCTGCGAGGATGCCGGCGCCGGATGCCAGGCCGCCTGGCAGGTCTGGCTGGAAGCCTCGCCGGACAACCGCTGGGCCTGGGCCCAGGCGCAGGGGTTGCAACAGCAGTGGTCGGCCATTCCCACTGGCGTGTCCGGCCGCGCCCTGGAGCTGGCCGAGCAGGAACGCCTGGGCGGCCGCCGCCGTGCGCTCAAGGGTTTCGTCCTGCTCGCCGGGGCCTGCGCGCTGGGCTGGGATGGCTATCGCACCGACCAGCAACGGGCCTGGCTTGCCGACTACAGCAGCGCCACCGGCGAGCGGCCGAAACTGACCCTGGCCGATGGCTCGCAACTGCAGCTCAACACCGACAGTGCCGTGGACGTCGTCTATGACACCCGGCAGCGGCTGATCGTACTGCGCCGCGGTGAGTTGTTGCTCAGTACCGCGGCGGACCCCGCCGGCCGCCCCCTGTACGTGCAGACCCCGCAGGGCCGCGTGCAGGCCCTGGGCACGCGCTTCTCGGTGCGCCTGGTCGATGAGAAGGCGCAGGTGGCGGTCTTCGAGCACCGGGTGCGCATAACCCCCGGTCGCGGCCGGGAGGTGCTGCTTTCGGCCGGCGAACAATGCCGTTTCGATGCGTTCGCCGCCAGCCCGGTGCAGCCCCTGGAGGCCGGCCAGGATGCCTGGACGCGCGGCCTGCTGATCGCCAACGACCAGAGCCTGCCGCACTTCCTGCATGAGCTGGGACGCTACCGTGCCGGCTGGTTGCGCTGCGATCCGGCGGTAGCCGACCTGCGGATCAGCGGCACCTTCCCGCTGAACGACACCGACCAGGCCCTGCGTGCGCTGGCCAACAGCCTGCCGGTGCGCATCGAGCGGCGTACGCGCTTCTGGGTCACGGTGACGGCGCGCTGAGGCGAGCGAAAAATATTTTTGCCGCGATGATATTTCTTCTCGTTCTCGTTCGACTCAAGGGCAACGGGCAGATCGCCCGCCAGCCAACCGAAGAGAACACTCAACGATGAAAACACCCTTCCCAGTCCGCCCGCTGTCGGCTGGTATCCGTAGCGCCCTCCTCTGCTCCACCCTCCTCCTGCCCTTGGCCGCGCCCGTGCACGCCGCAGCCGATGAGGGCGCAGTGCGCCAATATCACCTGAGCAAGGGCGACCTGGGCCAGGCGCTGACGCGCTTCGCCGCCGAAGCCGGTATCGTCCTGTCGTTCGACCCGGCGTTGACCCGCGGACACCGCACCGAGGGCCTGGAGGGCAGCTACAACGTGCCCGACGCCCTGGCCCGACTGCTCGCCGGCAGCGACCTGCAAGCGGTGCAGAACGAGGATGGCCACTACACGCTGATGCCCCGCCCGAGCAGCGAGGGCGCGCTGGAAATGGGCGCGACCACGGTGCTCAGCAACCAGTTGGGGACCATCACCGAGGGCAGCGGCTCCTATACCCCCGGCACCATCGCCTCCGCCACGCGCCTGGTATTGTCGCCGCGCGAGACGCCGCAGACGGTGAACGTGATGACCCGCCAGCAGATGGACGACTTCGCCCTCAACAGTATCGACGACGTCATGAAGCGCACCCCCGGCGTCACCGTGCAGAAGCTCGACAGCGAGCGCAGCGCCTACTGGGCGCGCGGTTCGCAGATCACCAACTTCCAGTACGACGGCATCCCCTCCTATCTGGATACCGCCTACGCCGACGGCAAGACCCTCAGCGACATGGCCATCTACGACCGCATCGAGGTGATCAAGGGCGCCACCGGCCTGCTCACCGGCAGCGGTCAGCCCGGCGCGGCCCTGAGCCTGATCCGCAAGCGCCCGACCCGCAGCTTCGCCGGCCACCTGTCGCTGGGCGCCGGCTCCTGGGACAACTACCGCGGCGAGCTGGACGTCGGCGGCCCGCTGACCGAGGAAGGCAACATCCGCGGACGCTTCGTCACGGCCTACCAGGACAAGAACTCCTACCTGGACCGCTACGAGCAGAAGAACTCCACCTACTACGGCA
Organism: Pseudomonas sp. PI1; assembly: GCF_000812405.1. Lineage (NCBI taxonomy): Bacteria > Pseudomonadati > Pseudomonadota > Gammaproteobacteria > Pseudomonadales > Pseudomonadaceae > Pseudomonas > Pseudomonas sp. PI1. The sequence continues at coordinate 11,865 of NZ_JWMC01000043.1, read as the reverse complement.
TCCTCGAAGCCGACCTGACGCCGAGCACCCTGTTCAGCATCGGCATGGACTACCAGGACACCACCCCCACCGCCTCCAGCTGGGCCGGGGTGCCGCTGTTCTACTCCGACGGTTCCAAGACCGACTTCCCGCGTTCCTTCAACCCCGGCGCCAACTGGAGTTCCTGGGAGCAGTACAACCGCACGGTCTTCGCCACCCTCGAGCACACGCTGGAGAACAACTGGACCCTCAAGCTGCACCTGAACCACCAGGAAAGCGGCTACCACGCCCCGCTGGGCTCCGCCGGCGGCGGCTACCCGGACCCGCTCACCGGCGAAGGCGGCATCCTGTTCCACGGCAAGTACACCGGCGACACCCGCCGCGACTCGGTGGACATGTACGCCTCCGGCCCCTTCGAACTGTTCGGCCGCGAACACGAGGCGGTGTTCGGCTACAACGCCACGCGCTCGGTGACCAAGGGCAACGGCTACTGGGATTACCCCACGCCCTACGACCCGAGCATCCCCAACATCTTCACCTGGAACGGCAAGTTCCCCGAGCCGGACTGGGGCTCCAAGGCCAACCTGAAGAACTACTCGCAGCTGCACCAGTCCGGCTACTACGGCACCGTGCGCCTGAAGCCGACCGACGACCTGGCGCTGATCGCCGGCGCCCGCGTGGCCGACTACCACGACAGCGCCGAGCAGATCTCCGACAGCCAGTACGGCTACTCCGTCACCCCGCAGAGCACCCGCAAGAGCGGCGTGGTGGTGCCCTACCTCGGCGCGGTGTACGACCTGAACGACAACTACTCGGTGTACGCCAGCTACACGGGCATCTTCCAGCCGCAGCAACTGCGCGACATCAACGACAAGCCGCTGGACCCGGAAGAAGGCAAGAGCTACGAGCTGGGCGTGAAGGGCGAGTTCTACGACGGCCGGCTCAACGCCAGCCTCTCGGTGTTCGAGTCGCAGCAGGACAACCTCGCGGTCGAGACCACCGATGTCACCCCTTCCGGCGGCATCGCTTACGACAGCGTCAACGGCACCAGGACCCGCGGCTTCGAGGCGGACATCTCCGGCGAGATCCTCCCAGGCTGGCAGATGCAGGCTGGCTACAGCCACGCGGTCACCCGAGACAAGGACGGCAGCCGCCTGCGCACCCTGAACCCGGACCAGTTGTTCCGCCTGTACACCACCTACCAGTTGCCGGGCGAGCTGAACCAGATCACCGTGGGCGGCGGCGCCAGCTACCAGAGCAAGATCTGGACGGACGTCAGCGACCAGAACTACGAAACGGTGAAATACACCCAGGGCAGCTACTGGCTGGTGGACCTGATGACGCGCTACCAGGTCACAGAGCACCTGTCCGCCACGCTCAACGTCAACAACCTGTTCGACAAGAAGTACTTCAGCAACCTGGGCTTCTACAACACCGGCTACTACGGTGAGCCGCGCAACCTGATGCTCACGACCCGCTACGACTTCTGAGGCGAACCTCCGGGCCGCCAGTGCAGGCGGCCCGGTAATGGAACTGCCTCAGGCAGTCTCGGCCGTCTGCGCAGCAGCCGTGCGCCCGGCCGGCTGTTCTTGCAGGTGCCGGAACAGCGACGCGGAAATCTCCTCGGCGCGGGCCGGCAGGACCGACAGCAGGGTGTCGCTGAGGCCGTGGCTGGCCTGGCTGAAGCCCTGCAGGTAGATGGGCGCGCGCAGTTGCGCGTCGGTCTGCAGGCGGTAGTCGCGGTCGACGCGGAAGTCGCCCAGGTGCGCCTGCAGCGGCGCCAGCAGTTCGCGGTGCGAGTTGCGCTCGTAGCCGGTGGCCAGGATCACCGCGTCGTACTGCTTCTGTTCTACCTCGCCGGTGGCGCTGTCGCGCAGGCTCAGGTGCACGCCGGCGGCGTCGGCGCGCACGCCTTCGACGTGGCGGCGGCAGAGGAAGCCGTGGCGGGCCTGCCCGGAGACCTTCTGGCGGTAGAAGATGGCGTAGATGCGCTCGATCAGGTCGAGGTCGACCACCGAATAGTTGGTGTTGTGGTACTCGGCGATCAGCTTCTCGCGCTCGCTTTCCGGCTCCTGGAACACCAGGTCGGTGTAGTCGGGCGCGAAGATTTCGTTGACGAAGGGGCTGTCGTCGGCCGGCTTGAGCACGGCGGCGCGCAGGATCATGTCGACCTGCACCGAGGGATAGCTGTCGTTGAGGTCGATGAAGGCCTCGGCGGCGCTCTGCCCGCCGCCGACCACGGCGATGCGCATCGGCTCGTGGCGCACGCAGGGCTGCTCGGCCATGCGCTCCAGGTAGCGCGCATGGTGGAACACCCGCGCATCGCCGCGCAGGCTGGCGAAGGCCTGCGGAATGCGCGGCGTGCCGCCGGTGCTGAGGACGATGGAGCGCGCCAGGCGGAAGTTCTCGTGGCCTTCTGCATCACGCGAGACCACCTTGAGCAGGTCGATGCCGTGGGCGCCGGCGACCGGCTCCACGCGCTGCACCTCCTCGCCGTAGCGGGCCTGCTCGGCGAAGTGCCGGGCGACCCAGCGCAGGTAGTCGTTGAACTCCATGCGGCACGGGTAGAAGGTGCCGAGGTTGATGAAGTCCGCCAGGCGCCCCTGGCTGTGCAGGTAGTTGACGAAGCTGTAGGGGCTGGTGGGGTTGCGCAGGCTCACCAGGTCCTTGAGGAAGGAGATCTGCAGTTCGCTTTGCGCCACCAGGGTGTTGCCGTGCCAGCGGTAGTCGCCCTGCTTGTCGAGGAACAGCGCATGGTAGTCGAGGCCCTCGCGTTGCGCCTGCTCCTGCAGCGCGATCGCCAGCGCCAGGTTGGAAGGCCCGAAACCGATGCCGAGAACGTCGTAGGTGGGGGTGATCATCTGGTTCATGCTGCCAATATCCTTAGCCCGTTTGCCAGGAGGCGCGACGGCGGTCCGCCGGCCCATGGGGACGCCGCATCGGCGCCTTGTTTCTGAAAGACGAGACCGCTTTGCGGAAATTTAGAATGCGTCTTATTAGCGTTTTCTGTAGGAATCTCTAACGACGCATCACTGCAGACGGCGAGCTTCGCCCTCTTCGCCCAGCGCCATGGCGAACGAGGGCGCCAGGCGGTAGCGGCGCTGCGCATCGCGCACCAGCACGCCGCTGCGCCCCAGGCTGCGCAGGGTGCTCTGCACGCAGGCCTGGGTGATGGAGTTGGTCGGCTCGCGCAGGCGCTGGTAGAGCTCCTCCACCGTGTAGGCGTCCTGCTCGTGGAAGGCGCTCAACACCACCAGCCGCGGCAGGCTGGTGCGCAGGCCGGCATGGGCCAGAATCCGCCGGGCGGGCTCGCTGGCTCTGGATTGGGTCATTGGCTTCTCCTTGTCCCCCTGGGTCGGGCGCAGCCAGTGCTGCGGGTGCGCCGCCCTCCTCTTGCATGCTCGAATCCGTTGCGCAGGTGCCTGAAGCTCATTGGAAATCATGGGAGCACGCCTCCTTTCATTGCGCCAGGCGCAGCACCTGCAGGCCGGGGTCCGCGTCGATCTGCGCCTCGGTGAAGGGCAGCGGCGACCAGGCCTGGCGCGAGAACAGCCGGGTCTGGTCGGCGTGGTGCGGCGAACGCGGCTCGCTGGCCTGGGAGAAGGCCAGCAGCCCCTTGGCCTGCGGGCCCTCGGCGGTGAAGCTGACCAGCTGGATGTAGCTGCTGCCGCTCACCACCTCCAGATGGTCGCCGTGGGGCACGCTCTGCATGGCGTTGTAGATGCCCAGGTGGCCGTCGCCGCCGGGGATCGGAATCGGCGGCTTGGCCGTGCTGCTGACCTGCACTTCGCCCCAGCGTTGGCGCTGGTCGAGCCCTAGTTCATGCACCTTTTTCGTCGCGGCCAGCAGCGCTTCGCGCACCTGTTTCGCCACTTCGGGCTTGTCCAGGGCGATGCCGCTGGGCGTCTGCAGCGGCCGCGCGGGATCGAACGGCACCTTCCAGGCGCCCTCCAGCGCGTCGAAGTGGGTCATGAAGCGCTGGAAATAGACGAAGCCCGGGCCGGCGTCGAGGTTGGCGCTGCGGTCCCACTTGGCGAGGCTGCCACAAGCGGACGACAGCGCTGCTTCCTGCGCCTGGCGGCACAGTTGCAGCAGGTCGGGCAGCACCAGGTCGGCGGCGTAGACGTGGTTGCCGGTGACCAGCCGTTGCAGCAGCGGCTCGTCGATCGGCCCCTTGCCCTGCAGGGCCTGCAGCGCGAAGCGGGCGCGCAGGCCCAGCGGCTGGTCCTGGCGGCTGGCCAGCGGCGAGAAGCCTTCCAGCGGCGCCGCCGGGTTGGTCATCCAGGCGCTGTCGTTGGAGTTCTGCACGAAGTCGCGGCGCACCAGCGCCGGCAGTTGCGTGGCCGGCTGGATGCCGGGCTGCGCCGCGCCGGGGTCGCGGCTCCAGCCGCAACGCCCGAGGTTGCCCTGCAGCGCCGGCAGGCCCTCGGCGACCAGCGCGGGAATGGCGCAGGCCTGCAGCTGCCCCGGGGTCAGGTTGGGCACCACGGACTGGTTCAGGTAGAGCACGTCGCCGTGTTCGTCGGCGGCCAGGGTATTCACCCAGGGAATGCCCTGCAGGGACTCCACGCGGTGGCGCAGGTCCGCCACATCGCGCGCCTGGTTGATCGAGTACCACTGCTGCAGCACCCGTGTGTTGCCCAGGTTGGCGTCACGCAGGGCATAGGCTTCGCCGGCGCTCCAGTCGAGCTTGCCGGGCCAGACCAGCACCGGGCCGTAGACCGACTCGTAGACGTTGTGCTCGACCGTCTGCAACTGGCCGTCGGCGCCGCGTACCTGGACCTTCACCACGCGCTTCTCCAGCGGCTGCCAGCGCCCGTCCAGGCGGTAGTGTAGCGGGTTCTGCGGGTCCAGCTCCAGGCGGTAGAGGGTGAAGTGGCTGGAGGTGTCCACCGTGTGCGTCCAGGCCAGGTGCCGGTTGAAGCCGATGTTCACCATCGGCAGCCCGGGCAGCGCCGCGCCCATGACGTCGAGCTTGCCGGGGATGCTCAGGTGCAGCTGGTAGAAGCGCATGGCGCCCTGCCAGGGGAAGTGCGGGTTGGCCAGCAGCAGGGCGTGGCCGCTGGCCGAGCGCTCCGCGCCGACGGCGATGGCGTTGCTGCCGCGTTCCAGGCGGAAGCGCTCGCGGCGCTGCTCGGCCAGGCGGAAGCCCTCCGCGCCGGTCAAAGCCGCATTGGCAGCACCCGGCGGCGCCGCGGCTACCACAGCCTGGGCGAACTGGCCGACACCGCCCTCCACCAGCAGGCGACGGGTCAGACGCACCAGGTCGCCGCTGTCGATCGGCTTCAGCCAGGGCTGGCCCAGGCAACTGGCGGTGTCGGCGCTGGCCTCGCGCAGGAAGCGATTGAAGCCCGCGGCATAGCCCTCCAGCAGCTGCGTCACCTCCGCGGACTGGGCCTTGCGGAAGGCCTCCACCGATTCCGGGCGGTTGAGCCAGGTGAAGAAGACGTCCGAGGCGAGGTTGCCGACCTGCGCCGAGGACTCGCCCTCGGCGCCGAAATAGCGCGAACGCTCGCCGCGGGCGGTGACGATCTCGTCGGCCAGCAGGCAGGCGTTGTCGCGGGCGTAGGCGTAGCCGACGCCGAAGCCCAGGCCGCCTTCGTCGGTGGCGCGGATGTGCGGTACGCCGTAGGCGGTCCAGCGGATGTCGGCGGCCAGGGCGGCCGGGCGGGCGCTGTCGGCCTGGGCCTGGGGCAGCAGGCCGAGCAAGGCGCCGGCGAGGCCGGCCACGAGGGTGCGCTTTTGCATCGATTCATCTCTGTACGAGCGCGCCGCGGATGGCGCAGGACGACTGGGAGTCGCGGCCTTCGGCGGCATGAATGCTCCGCCCAGAACGCCGGCATTCAGGGAACGAAGCGCGCCCGGGAAACTTTACCGACGCCCGCCGTAGGCGCCCCGGCAAGGCTGGATCGGGGTGGCTGGCGCCCGGCCGCGGCTTTCCGTAGGATGCGAGCTCTCCTATAATTGCGCCCATCATCCCTCCGCCATGGCGGCGCCGGATCCAGGCGCGGCAAGGTTCAACCGGCCCCCTCATGACTACCCCCCCTTCCCCTTCAAGCGATCCCGTGGCGCAGGCCGCCGCGCACTGGTGCATGCGCCTGCACGAGCCGGACTGCAGCGATGCCGAGCGTGCGCAGTTCCAGCAATGGCTGGAAAGCGACCCGCGGCATGCGGCCAAGTACGCCGAAGTGGAGAAGATCTGGAAGCTCAGCGCGCACCTGCTGGAAGTCCGCCCCACCCCGCGCACTACCGGCCGCCGCCCACCGCTGCCGCGCCCGCCGGCTCAGGCGGGCCGCCGCCGGCGTTCCTGGCGCAAGCAACTGCGCGCCGCCGCCCTCGCCCTGCTGGTACTGCCGGCCGCTGGCTACCTGGGCTGGCTGCAGGGCTGGGTGCCGGACAGCTACCACCGCTACCAGGCCGACACCACCCTGCGCAAAGTGGTGCTGCCCGACGGCAGCGAGGTCGAGCTGAACCTCAATACCCGCCTGTCCTACGCCAATTTCCGCGACGTGCGCCGGGTGGTGCTGGACCAGGGCGAGGCCTACTTCCACGTCAGCCACGACGCCAGCCACCCCTTCGTGGTGCGCGCCGCCAAGGGCAGCATCACCGTCACCGGCACGCGCTTCGACGTGTGGAAGTACCAGGACCAGGTCACCGTGACCGTCACCGAAGGCTCGGTGCGGGTGCGCAGCGAGAAGGACGGCAACGACAGCAGCCTGACCCCCGGCATGCAGGCCAGCTACCGCGCCGGCATGCTCCAGCCCCTGGTGGCCAGCGCCGACCCCGTCCAGGTCCTGGCCTGGCGCGACGGCCGCCTGGTGCTCGACGACCTGTCGCTGGGCGCCGCCCTGCCGCTGATCAACCGCTATCTGGACGCCCCGCTGGTGCTGGCCGACCAGACGGTGGCCAACCTGCGCATCGGCGGCACCTACCGCACGCGCAACCTGCAGGAACTGGTCAATGCCCTGCCCCGGGTGCTGCCGGTCGAGCTACAGCGCCTGGACAACGGCAGCATCCGCATCAGCAGCCGCTACGCGCAGTTGTAACAGCGCGCGAATAAAGCTCCGCCAGCCCTGTCGGCGCTAAATTTCCTTGGGCATCATCCGTCTTCCCGAAAGCGCATGCCTGGCCGCGACCCCGCGGCGGCATGCCTTCCAAGTCCTGGCCGGAACCCCGAATGAAACGCCCCCGTCGTACTGGTCGCACACTGCTGATCGCAGCCCTTCTCGTCTCCCTGCTCACCGTCGCCGCCTGGCAGACCCACCCCTTCGGCGGCGATGACCTGATCACCGCCCCGGTCGCCCGCGGCGACATCGAAAGCAGCGTCACCGCCCTCGGCACCCTGCAGCCACGGCGCTACGTGGACGTCGGCGCCCAGGCATCGGGGCAGATACTCAAACTGCACGTGGAGCCCGGCGACGAGGTCAAGGAAGGCCAGTTGCTGGTGGAGATAGACCCCTCCACCCAGCAGGCGCGGGTCGACGCCGGCCGCTATTCCATCGAGGTGCTCAAGGCGCAGCTGGCCGAGCAGCGCGCCCAGCACCTGCTGGCGCGCCAGCAATACCAGCGCCAGCAGCGCCTGGCCGCCGCCAGCGCCACCCGCGAGGAAGACGTGCAGACCGCCTACGCGCAGGTGCAGGCGACCCAGGCGCGGATAGACATGTACCAGGCGCAGATCCACCAGGCCAAGGCCACCCTGCGCAGCGACGAGGCTGAGCTGGGCTACACGCGCATCTACGCGCCCATGTCCGGCACCGTGGTGGCGGTGGACGCCCGCGAGGGCCAGACGCTCAACGCTCAGCAGCAGACGCCGCTGATCCTGCGCATCGCCAAGCTCTCGCCAATGACCGTCTGGGCCCAGGTCTCCGAGGCCGACATCGGCCGCGTCAAGCCGGGCATGCCGGCCTACTTCACCACCCTCGCCGGCGAGCGGCGGCGCTGGAGCGGCACGGTGCGGCAGATACTCCCGGTGCCGCCCAAGCCGCTGGACCCGAACAACCAGGAAAGCACCGGCAGCAGCTCCGCCAGCGGCTCCAGCGGCAGCGGCCGGGTGGTGCTGTACACGGTGCTGGTGGACGTGGACAACAGCGACCACCAGTTGATGGCGGAAATGACCGCCCAGGTGTTCTTCGTCGCCGCCACCGCCCAGGGCACCCTCACCGCGCCCGTGGCCGCGCTGCATGAAGACGGCCAGGGTGGCCACTACGTCTGGGTGGTCGGGCGCAACGGCAAGCCGGAGAGCCGCAAGGTCGAGACCGGCATCAGCGACCGCCTGCACGTCCAGGTGCTGTCCGGCCTGCAGGAAGGCGAGCGCCTGCTGATGGCCGCCCCGGACAATGGCGAGGGCTGAATGAGCGAAACCCTCCAGGACATCCCGCTGATCGAACTGCGCGACGTACGCAAGCGCTACGGCGGCAACGGCAGCCCCGAGGTCGAGGTGCTGCGCGGCATCTCCCTGAGCATCCACCCCGGCGAGTTCGTCGCCATCGTCGGCGCCTCCGGCTCCGGCAAGTCGACGCTGATGAACATCCTCGGCTGCCTCGACCGCCCCAGCAGCGGCCGCTACCTGTTCGCCGGGCGCGACGTCGCCGAGCTGGACAGCGACGAGCAGGCCTGGCTGCGCCGCGAGGCCTTCGGCTTCGTGTTCCAGGGCTACCACCTGATCCCCTCGGCCTCGGCCCAGGAAAACGTCGAGATGCCGGCCATCTATGCCGGCACCCCGGCCCTGCAACGCCACGGCCGCGCCCGCCAACTGCTCGAGCGCCTGGGCCTGGGCGAGCGCACCGGCAACCGCCCGCAGCAGCTTTCCGGCGGCCAGCAGCAGCGCGTCTCCATCGCCCGCGCCCTGATGAACGGCGGCCACATCATCCTCGCCGACGAACCCACCGGCGCCCTCGACAGCCACAGCGGCGCCGAGGTCATGGCGCTGCTCGACGAGCTGGCCGCCCTGGGCCACGTGGTGATCCTGATCACCCACGACCGCGACGTCGCCGCCCGCGCCAAGCGCGTCATCGAGGTGCTCGACGGCGAGATCGTCAGCGACAGCGCCAATGGCGCGCCGTCGCAACCGGCCACCCCCGGCCTGCGCGCCGAGGAGCTGCGCGAGCGCCTGCAGCAGGGCAGCGCCGAGCCCGCCGGGGCCTGGCGCGCCGAGCTGCTGGAAGCCATCCGCGCGGCCTGGCGGGTGATGTGGCTGAACCGCTTCCGCACCGCCCTCACCCTGCTGGGCATCGTCATCGGCGTGGCTTCGGTGGTGGTGATGCTCGCCGTGGGCGAAGGCAGCAAGCGCCAGGTCATGGCGCAGATGGGCGCCTTCGGCTCCAACATCATCTACCTCAGCGGCTACTCGCCCAACCCGCGCACGCCCATGGGCATCGTCAGCCTGGACGACGTCGCGGCCATCGCCACCCTGCCCCAGGTGAAGATGGCCATGCCGGTGAACGGCGGCGAGCTGGTGGTGCGCCACGGCAGCCTCGACTACCACGCCTACGTCGGCGGCAACAACACCGACTTCCCGGCGATCCTCAACTGGCCGGTGAGCGAAGGCAGCTACTTCACCGAACGCGACGAAGCCAATGCCGCCACGGTCGCGGTGATCGGCGCCAAGGTGCGCGAGAAGCTGTTCGGCGCCGCCAGCCCGATCGGCCGCTACATCCTCATCGAGAACGTGCCCTTCCAGGTGGTCGGCGTGCTGCAGGCCAAGGGCTCCAGCTCCGGCGACCAGGATGCCGACAACCGCATCGCGGTGCCCTACTCCGCCGCCAGCATCCGCCTGTTCGGCACGCGCAACCCGGAATACGTGATCATCGCCGCCGCCGACGCGCGCCGCGTGCACGAGACGGAGAAGGCCATCGACCGCCTGATGCAGCGCCTGCACCGCGGCCAGCGTGACTACGAGCTGACCAACAACGCCGCGCTGATCCAGGCCGAGGCGCACACCCAGAACACCCTGTCGCTGATGCTCGGCTCCATCGCCGCCATCTCGCTGCTGGTGGGCGGCATCGGGGTGATGAACGTGATGCTGATGACCGTGCGCGAACGCACCCGCGAGATCGGCATCCGCATGGCCACCGGCGCGCGGCAGAGCGACATCCTGCGCCAGTTCCTCACCGAGGCCACGCTGCTCTCGGTGGTCGGCGGCCTGGCCGGCGTCGGCATCGCCCTGGGCATCGGCGGCGCGCTGCTGCTGGGCAAGGTAGCGGTGGCCTTCTCCCCGGCGGCCATCCTCGGCGCCTTCGCCTGCGCCCTGGCCACCGGCCTGGTGTTCGGCTTCATGCCGGCGCGCAAGGCCGCCCGCCTCGACCCGGTGGCCGCCCTGGCCAGCCAATGACGGACACCCGAATGAAAGCCCTGAGCCTACTGCCCGCCTGCCTGCTGCTGGGCGCCTGCGCCGGCGCCCCGCAACCCCTCGACAGCGGCATCGCCACCCCGCCTGCCTGGCAGTACGGCGCCGGCGGCGCCCGCCGCGGCGAGCTGCAGCATTGGTGGACGCGCTTCGGCGCCGGCGAGCTGGACGGCCTGGTCCAGCGTGCCCTGGACAACAGCCAGGACCTGGCCGCGGCCATCGCCCGTGTCGACCAGGCCCGCGCCAGCGCGGTGATCGCCGGCGCGCCGCTGCTGCCGGAAGTCAACGCGCAACTGGGCGTCACCCGCGAGAAGCTGCTGCATGGCGCCGGCTACAGCGGCATCGACGCCAGCGAGGACGACGAAGCGGTGGACACCTTCAGCGCCGGCCTCAGCGCCAGCTACGAAGTGGACTTCTGGGGCGGCCGCCGCGCCGCCTACCGCAGCGCGCTGCAAAGCCTCAAGGCCAGCGAATATGACCGCGCCACCGTGGAACTGACATTGGTGGCCGGGGTAGCCGACGCCTACCTGCAGGTGCTCGCCCTGCGCGAACAGCAGCGCATCGCCCGGCTCAACCTGGAGAATGCCGAGCAGGTCCTGGGCCTGGTGCGCAGCCGCCGCGAGGCCGGTTCCGCCACCGAACTGGAAGTGGCCCAGCAGAGCGGCCTGGTGGCCGCCCAGCAGCGCCAGTTGCCGCTGCTGCTGCAACAGGAGCGCGATGCCCAGGTCACCCTGGCCACCCTGATCGGCGAACCGCTGCCGGCCCTGAAACTGGGCGGCCAGCCGTTCGACAGCGTGCGCTGGCCGCAGATCGGCGCCGGCCTGCCCAGCGAACTGCTCACCCGTCGCCCGGACATCGCCCGCGCCGAAGCGCAGCTGGCGGCGGCCCAGGCCGACGTGCAGGTGGCGCGCGCCGCCATGCTGCCGAGCCTGACGCTGACGGCCGACCTGTCCTCCGGCGCCAACCACGCCTCCGACCTGCTGCGCACCTCCTACTACGACCTGGGCGCCAACCTGCTCGCGCCCATCTTCAACCACGGCCGCCTGGGCGCCGAACGCGACCGACGCCTGGCGCTGCAGCGCGAGCTGCTGGAGAACTACCGCAAGGCCATCCTCGGCGCCTTCGCCGACACCGAGCGCTCGCTGAACGGCATCGACGGCATCGACCGCCAGCTGCACTGGCAGCAGCAGGAACTGGAACAGGCGCAGCACGCCTTCGAACTCTCCGACAGCCGCTACCAGGCCGGCGCGGAAACCCTGCTCACGGTGCTGGACACCCAGCGCACCCTCTACCAGGCGCAGGACGCCGCGGTGCAGCTGCGCCTGGCGCGCCTGCAGGCGGCGGTGGGGTTGTTCAAGGCTCTGGGGGGCGGCTGGAGCACTGGCAACGCCCTCTCCCGATTGCCCTGAAGCGCTTTCTGCCGCGTCGGCCTCCAAACAGCTATTGAGCGAAATATCCCTCAACGCAAAGAGAGTTGGCCGGCATTTCATTTAGGCGTCCCTCGATAGATTGCCGCTTTTCCCTGCGAGCCGAGGATGTCC
>NZ_JWMC01000042.1:0-102259 GCF_000812405.1 Pseudomonas sp. PI1 | reverse complement strand
GAGGCCGAACGTTACCGACGACGGCAGGAGCGAATACGCGAGATCAACCTGCGTCAGGGGCAGCTGTTAATAGCATGAGGCGTGCCGGACAGTAGTGCAACTAAACGGGCTTGTCACCAGGTAGCGGGCCCCGAAACCGGAAAGCAGCACAAACTCACCGAAGGTGACCAGACAATGCCGCGGCGCCTCAGGCACCTGTATCAGAGTACGGCCAGCGCTACATCTACGGGCAGTTGCATTTTGCCATGCCGTGATCTTTGCTTTGGTAAAGGGCCGTTAGGGAGGTAGCGATCCACTCCGAGCGGTCCTAGACCAATAGCTCCACCCGCTCTATGCAGGGAGGCAAGATGATGCGCAAACAGACGTATCTTTTGAGACTGGTCTTTATTGCTGCTTATATTCCGGCAGCTTCCCTCGCAGCTCAGTTCAGTTGCCCTAAGGCAACTATTGCATCCCTTGCAACAGAGACGCTCCTACCTTGGGTTACCTTCGAGGAACAGTCACCAGTAAACCTGACCCGTTCAGCTGGTTCAAACCCAAGTCCAACGATACGTAACGTTAGCGTCTCATCACTGATCAGTGCCAATGAGCTCCGTCTTTCATCTTTTTCTGATCAAAGGCTTGCTCAGCCTTCAGCAACAGGGGGTGGCGTGCGTTATGCTCGCCATTTCCGACAGCCCACTGAGATCATCTCAAGCTCCGAGAGCTGGCTTGCGGAATTTAACCCTAATAACCCTTTGTACCCTTACAAAACAATGCCTGACAACAAAATAAAATCTACTGTACTAGAGCTCTATCCAGACATATCTAAAAAAACCATTGACACCATAGTCTCGCCAAACGAAAGCTGCGACAACTACACAACTGAAAATTACAAAACTGCGCGCAGCATAATTTACTCAAGCAAGGAGCTTTTCATCGGCACGATCAACTACCTAAAAACCAATAATTTTCCCTCCGAGTTCACCTCATCTCAGAAGCAAAAAATCCTAGATTTTATTGATGTGACACGAGAAATTCTCACCAGTTGCTATATTCCGGCTGAAGAATCTAGATTTGCACAATCTCACGCCATACTTAAATCAATCGGAACGATTTATGATGGAGTCAATCCAATCTGCACTGCTTTATTGATTGGCAGGCAAGGCAAAATTCTGACTGCGCGCCACTGTTTTGACTCCTTAAATCAGCAAGTCCAAAAAGAAAGCCAGGCCAACCTCTGGTTCCAGCCCGCCTACGAAAATAACACCTACCAGATTTGCTCAATTCTTGAAAAAAATGCACTCTCAAAAGAGCCAAAACTTGCCAAGGACGATCAAGTGATCGCAAGAATAGCACCCGGAAATTTCTCACCGACCGCGATAACCATTCCGCCGCCCAGCGAACTAAAAACGCCAAGCAAAAGCTCGCCCGAAATCAATCCGACCCCCTTAGTACAAATCTCACAGTTCCCATTTTCTTCTTTAGTTTTACCTAAAATATTCAAATCAGGGTTTGTGCAAAGCATCAATCCGTCATGCATCATTCTTAGCAAGGAGTCAGGCTGCTTCTCTCATACTTGCAGCGCCACTCCGGGCGGAAGCGGCGCCCCCATTTTCTTTATCCAACCCAACATTCTCGCCTTAGCCGGCACACACATTGGAGACTCAGCCGACGACTATAGCGACTGCAGTCTTCCACATGAGCTGCAGATGAATGGTGGGACATATATTAACGACAAGGTCAGGAGTTTAATTCAAGAATCTCCGTAACACGACAAAAAGGAGTTGTTCAAAATGCCAGCCAGCCACAGTTCAATATTTACCCTAACTGTAACCTCGCTACTGTTTGGATGCGCATCGGGTCCAACTAACAGCTCTTCACCTACATCTTCAGGCCCTTCGATAGAGGCACCAACTCAGCTACGAGTCGGATTCAACCCCACCTGCCCCTCCAAAGAGTCCAAGAAAGAGAGCGCCGTTCTTGCAACTGTCGGTGCTACAATTGCTGCGAGCATAGGACAAAAGGTAACAGAGGCAACCCTTGATAAAATATCGAGTTATCTTTCCCGCAATGAGGAATACACTTTAGACGGTGATGGACGAATGGAGGCCTTTGCTATATGGACAAAGGAGGGAGACATCAAGCCTAACCCTGAGCAGCAGTGCATGATTGTCGTTATTGGAAAGTCGTTTGCGCCGGCAAACCTTTCCAAGAAAGCTTTCAACGAGCTCACAAAGGACTTCAAAAATCCTTTCCCAAACTACGACAACGCTGTCGTTTACAAAACCACAGGACTCATAGGCGAACCCCTTCTTTACCTCGAAGCTTTGATAGAGTTTCGTGACTCAAAAAACAGCCCGTCATTTTTTCATTTCACCCCTCGCGCATGGTACTACCCTAAATTCATTAGTGATGATAGCTGGAGATTCAATAAAGCACGTGACTTTCTTCTGAAAGTTGATTTGACCATTCCTGGACAACCGAAGCCTTTTGCAACCCTAGAGATAAAACAGGAAGACATGGTGCCAGGGGGCCTTACAAGCAATTCAGTCATTGACAAAATACAACCTTGGGTTCCACTCCCAGACGTCATTGACAAGCCCGCCTCACCTGAGAAAATAAAAACAGATGAGTATGTTTACCCAGTTAATGCACGTGCCCTCATCACTGAAACAAAGAAACCTCACACTTTACTTAAGTACCTTGGCGAAGCCGCTAGTAGCCAAAAAGATGAGATCTCACGATTCGTCGGAGATGAAATCATGAAGGCAACAGATCAGTCTGCAAGGCTGGCAGCAAAGGAAACGGCACTGTCTACCGCGTCTACAAAATATGACGCATATGTAACTTCATATACAGCAGCAAGTGATGCAGTTGCTGCTTATCAAGCTGCCTCTGAAAACGCAAAAGCCCAGGCGCGCACGAAAGCAGAAATTGCGATTAAGAAGCTAGCTATTGCCCGCGCCGTAGCGAAATCAGCAATCAAGGAAGCAGGTATCGGAGGTTTCGAAGACCTGCCTCCCTTAGCAAGCCTGGGAAATTAGCTGCATCAAACGAAGCGCCCAATTCAAAGGGTGCTTCATTCCCCTCCTCTTTATTTTGCTGACTGCGCGAATATCTCCAGGATCCGCCACGCGTCCTCGAGCCTCTGGTCGCTCAGTTGCTGCCAGAACTCGATCACATATATTTCAAACTGGGTAAGGTTCTCCATCGCTCGACCGACGCTTGGTGCCGGCGGTACCGTCCTATGCGCCCGAGAGCTACCCATTCTCAGCACGATCACGCGTACCACCAGCCCACCTATGGTCGCTACGAGCAGCGGTATGAGGCAAGTTTGGACGCCCAAAAACAAAAAAGCCCCCTCAATACAGGCTGTGTGAAAACCCGAGCGGCTCTTCGAAGAGTGCGTTCCTACGTGAAATCTGAAAAGGCTTGGCTATTCAGCCAACCCAGAATCCGCGTAGAAACGCGAAATCCAGGTTGTTTTTTAACCAGCTGGACCGATCCGGAGGTTTTCACACAGCCTGAATAGGGGGGCTTCTCGTGGAGCAGATCGATCAGAAGGCCAACTTGGTACGAGGCTGTCAACCAGGTGCTCGGCATCTCGCCTTTCGTGGTGCCATTGAGCATGATCGACGCCTTACCGGTGCCGAGCTTGCCTTCACTCTCGTGCTCGAAACATTGCAAGTAACAAGATAGAGCGGTAGCGCCGGTTCCCATATTGTGTACTCAATGCCCTCTCCTGGCCGTTAGCGGTCAGGGGTGGTCAGCCACTTCGGGTTGTAGGCTGCCAGTGACCATGGCTCATCTCCATGAACAACCTTCCTTTATCGATCAGAAGCGAACTTCCGTTCCTGCGACCACAGAGCCTGGCTACGGCGGAATCGGGACAGCTTGCCCAGTTGCCGGAGGGCCGAACCTGACGTCTTGCGCGCCAGGCTCGCGGGCATTGGCAGCAGGTACACGGCCACAACTCGTCCTGCCTGTGAAAGGCGCCCCCCAATGCGAGGCGCCTTGCAGAGAAGCCGATGTCAGAACGCCCCCTGCAGCGTGACCATGAAGTTACGCGGTTCGCCGTAGAAGTTGCCCCAGGAAATGGCCCCCACGCTCTGGTAGTACTTCTTGTCGAACAGGTTGTTGCCGTTGAGGGCGACCGACCAGTGATCGTCGATGCGGTAGCCCAGGCGGCCGCTCCAGATGGCGTAGCCGGACTGCACCGACTTCACGCCGGACGACGTGGCAGAGGTGTCGCTCTGCGTCGTAACGCCGGCGCCCACGCTCCACCGATCCAGTTCGCCGGCCAGTTGGTAGTCGGCCCAGGCGCGGAACAGGTGGCGCGGGAAATAGGTGACCGCGAAGGCCGTTTCCTGCGGGTTGTCGTCCGCGCTCTCGAGGTATTTGGTCTGGGTGTAGGTATAACCGGCCAGCACCTGCAGCCTGTCGATCACCTCGCCGCTGATTTCCGCTTCGAAGCCCTGCGCCCGTACCTTGCCCGCGTCGCTATAGCAGTAGCCGTCCGAAGAGCCGGGGCAGGTGCTGTCGTAGTTCGCCTCGGCCCGGTGCTCTTCGATCGTGCGGAAGAGGTTGAAGGCGGTGTTGACGCGGCCGTCCATCAGCTCACCCTTGATCCCGACTTCGTAGCTGCCGCCGGTCTTGGGCTGCAGAGGGCTGCCGGATTCGTCGGTGTAGGTGCTCTGGGGCTGGAAGATATCCGCGTAGCTGGTGTACACGGACCATTCCTCGTTCAGGTCATAGATGAGCGCCGCGAAGGGCGTGACCTGGCCGTTCTCCTGGCTCTTGTCATGCTGCCAGTAGTCCCAGGCCTGGGTGTAGGAGTCGCGGTTGTTGCGGTACCAGCTGACGCGGGAGCCGAGGACGAAGGTCAGAGGCTCGGCCAGCTTCAGCCGAAGCGTGGCGTAGGTGCCGAACTGCCGGGTGTCGGACTCGGTGGGAACCGGGCCGCCCCGGTAGGAGTTGGGGGCGTAGAAGCTATCCGCCGGCTCGGGCATGTGCGGGTTGGGGTTGAAGGGGTCCTGGGAGACGCCGAGCAGCCCGGTCATGTTGATCAGCGCCCAATGGTCATGGGTTTGTGCGCGGCTGGCGTTGGCACCGACGATCAGCTCGTGCTGCAGGCCGAAGGCATCGAATTTTCCGTCCAGGTAGGCATCGAAGCCGTAGTCGGTCTGATCGTAGTCGAACAACCCGGAGTAGACCGAGGAAGGCGCCGTGGTCGCGCCCGGGGTAACGCCGCCCGGCGTCTCGGACAGGGCGTACTTGATGTCCTGGTCGTTGTGCGTCCAGACACCGGCGGACTTGAAGGCCCAGTCCTCGTTCAGCTGGTGGGACAGGTCGGCGAAGACGGTGGTGCGCTCGCTGTCCCAACTGTTCCAGGACGCCCCCAGGCAGGTCGAGCGGCTGAGCTTCAGGTCCGAGCCGTCGCTGTAGCGCGGCAGGCCGTGCCAGCAGGGCCTGGCATCGAGCCGCTCGTAGGCGACGCCCAGCCCGACGGTGGTGTCCGGCGTAACGTCGTAGTCCAGGGCGCCGTAGAGGACCTGGTCCTTGCGCTTGCCCAGGTCATAGAAATACTGCCGGTCCTGCAGCGCCACCACGGTGCGCCCGCGCAGCGTGCCGGACTCGTTGAGCGGGCCGCCGCTGTCGACCTGGCCGCGGTAGTTGTCCCAGGAGCCCGCCGAGAGCGTCAGGTGGGTGGTCGGTGTGCTCTGGCCACGCTTGCGCACGAAGTTGACCCCGCCGGTGGAGCTGCCCGAGCCTTTCATCATGCCCGCCGCCCCCTTGAGCACCTCGACGCGGTCGTAGAAGGCCATGTCGCCGGAGAAACTGTTGGCCTGGACGTATTCGCCGCCGACATCCAGCGGCACGCCGTCGTACTGGTACTGCCCCTGCATCATGAAGCCGCGGGAGTAGAAGTACTTGCCGCCCATGGGCGACTCGTACACGGTGATGCCCGGGGTCTTCTCCATGGCCTGGTCGATGGTGGTGATGTTGCGGTCATCCATGTACTGGCGGGTCAGGACGGTCACCGCCTGCGGCGTTTCGCGCAGCGTATGCGCGCCCTTGCCGATGGTCACCGCGCGGGCCGAATAGGACTGGGTGCCCTCGGTGGTCGGGTCAAGCTGCTGGCTGGAGACGGTCGTGGCGCCCATCTCCAGCACCGCGCCGGACTGCGGCGCCGGCACCAGGCCGTAACCGCCGTTGCCCAGGCGCCGCACGCTCAGCTGCGTGCCGGAAAGGATGCGGGCGAAGCCGTCCTCGATGCTGTACTCGCCGTTGAGCCCGGCGCTGCGCTTGCCTTCGGTCAGCCCGGCGTTCACCGAGATCGGAATGCCCGCGCGCCGGCCGAACTCGCCCAGCACCTGGTCCAGCGGGCCGGCGGGAATGGCGTATTGCTGGGTCCGCGTGGCCGTGGATTCGGCCTGCGCCGGCAAGGCCGGCAGCAGGGCGAGCGCGGAACAGGAGAGCATGGCCAAACCGAGCGATTGGCGCAGAGCGCGAGCGATGGGGTGAAGCGTCATGGGCAGAGGGTCCGTTTCTCGTTGTGGGCCCGCGTGTGCGAGCAGGGATTTCTCCCCAGGCCAAGCGAGAAACGAAAACCTGCCACTTTTCTGAGAATTATTTTCATCGCCACGCTGGAGGGGCTATCCGCCTCAGCGAGGGCCTACCGTCACCCAGTAGCGGGTACGCCGCTGGACCCTGACCGGCAGGCTGTCCGCCAGCATGGCCAGCACCTGGTCGGTGTCGCCCAGCGGGTAGGAACCGCTCAGGCGGATGTCCGCCACCGCCGGGTCGCAACGCAGCAGGCCGGGACGATAGCGATCCAGCTCGGCGAGGAAGTCCGCCAGGCGCATGCGCTCGGCGATCAGGTAGCCATCGACCCAGGCGCCCTCGTTCACCTCCAGCGTCTGCGGCGCGCCCACGCCAGCCGCGCCGATGCGCGCCTGCCAGCCCGCCTCGATCACAGTCGGCGCATCGCCCGCCAGGGAACTGGCGGCGACGCGCCCCTGGGTGACCGCCAGGAAGGTGCCCTGCCCGTCGTTCTCCCGCCGGACGCGGAAGCGCGTCCCCAGGGGCTGCAGCACCGCCTCCTGGCTGACCACACGGAACGGCCGCCCCGCGGCATCGCTGGCGGTGAGAATCTCGATTTCGCCATAGCGCAGGTGCAACTCGCGCGCGCTGTCGGTGTAACGCACATCGACTGCCGTGGCGGTATTGAGCCAGAGGCGCGTGCCATCGGGCAGCGTCCGCTGGCGGCGTTCACCGGTGCCGGTGTGGTAGTCGGCCATGGCGCCTTGCACCCAGTGGCTGTCGCGCCCCTGCCAGGCAAGCCCGCCGAGCAGGCCGAAGCCGACCAGCACCTTGAGCGCCTTGCGCCGGTCCAGCTCGCTGTAGTGGCGGCGCCCGGCCAGTTGCCGCGCCAGTGGGTCGGCCAGCGGGCCGGCGTGGCGCTGCAGGCTGAGCGGAATGCTGCTCAGGCGCTGCCAGGCGCGCTCGTGCTCGCTGCTCGCCTCGCGCCAGTTCAGCAACTGGCGCTGCTCGGCATCGCTCATGCAGCCCGACTGGGCCAGGGTGAACCAGGCGATGGCTTGGTCGCGGATGAGCGCGGGAATGGGACGGGAGTCGGTATCGCAGGACATGGCACTCACTCGAAGCGGCTGGCGTAGCAGGCAGCGAAGGCCTTGCCCATGGCCTTTTGCACCTGGTTGACGCTCAGGCCCAGGTGCGCGGCGATCTGCGGGTAGGTCAGGCCGTCGAGCTGCGACATCAGGAAGATCTCCCGCACCTGCGCAGCGAGGCCGTGCAGCAGTTCATCCACCTCCACCAGCGCTTCGATCAGCAGCAGGCGCTCTTCTTCGGAAGGCGCCACCCGCTCCGGACGCGCGGCCAGCGCCTCCAGGTAGGCACGCTCCACCGCCTGGCGCCGCCAACGGTTGACCAGCAGGCTATTGGCGATGGTGGCGAGGTAGGCCAGCGGCTGGCGCAGGTCGGCAAGGGGGCTGCGCGAACGCATCACGCGCACGAAGGTGTCCTGGGCCAGGTCCTCGGCATCGGCATGCCCGCCCAGGCGGCGCTGCAGCCAGCCCTTCAGCCAGCCGTGGTGGGCAATGTAGAGCCGTTCAACATCCCGTTCGAATGCCTGCTCGCGGTCCATGGACGTCCAGTCTTGTTAAACATGATAATCGTTCTCAACAATACTGGATTTGCCCTGCCCGGCGCAATTCTCCCGAGCACCTGGCGAATGCCGGACACCTGCGCTGGCCGGTGCCTAGCGTATTGCCGCCAGCTTGATGCCGAACCCCAGCAGGCAGGCCCCAGCCAGGCGCTCCAGCAGATTGGCGACGCGCGGATTGGCCCGCATGCGCTCGGCCAGTTTGTGGGTCAGCAGGACGGCCGCCAGGCCGTAGAGGAAGGTCACCACCGCCACGGTCACCGCCATGAAGGCGAAGGTCACCAGCCCCTGGTGACTCACCGGGTCGATGAACAGCGGCAGGAAGGCCATGTAGAACACGATCGCCTTGGGGTTCAGCAGCGTGATCAGCATGGTCTGGCGCAGGTAATGGCCACTTTGCATGCTGCTCTTGCGGGGCGTGCTGCCCGGCTTGCTCAACAGCATCCGCAGCCCCAGCCACGCCAGGTAGGCGGCGCCCAGCCATTGCACCGCGTGGAAGGCCGCGGGGTAAGTGGCCAGCAAGGTCGCTACGCCCGCCACCGCCATCCACAACAACACCTGATCGCCCAGGATCACGCCGCAGGTCGCCGCCAGCCCGGCCTTGATGCCGCCCTTGCCGGTAGCAGTGATCAGCGCGAAGTTACCCGGCCCGGGAATGGCCAGCAGAACGATGAACGCAACGAGGAACGCGCCGTAATCGGTCACTCCGAACATGGATGAATCTCCTTGGCCAGGCAGGGGCGCTGAAACGGCCCAGTCTATCACCGGTTGCGCAGAGCATCCGACCGCAAGGCCCGCCGCAACCGTGGTTCGAAAGCAGGCCATGCTACCGGGACGTTCGGCGTGGCCGGTGAGCCCCATCGCGGACGGGGAACGTAAGAGCCACTCGCCGAGGCGCTCTTCGTAGGATGGGTTGAGCCTGCGAAACCCATGCTGCCATTGGTGATGGGTATCGCTTCGCTCAACCCATCCTACGGGGGAATGGCGCGGGTGGGACTACGTAGCGGATCTCATCCGCGAACCGCGCCGATACCTCCGGCTATCGCGGACAAGGTCCGCTCCTACGGGGGAGGAATGCCGTGCTTCCCGGCTACCTTGTAGGAGCGGACTCCGTCCGCGATTCGGCGGATAACGCCATCTTTGGTGCGGCGAGCCTCAACGCCGGCTCAGCGCCAGCCGCGCGGCGAACAGGAGAAAGACCGTGCCCGTCGTCCTGTCCATCCACTTGATGACCTTTTCGCGACGCAGCACACCCGCCAGTGGCCGCGTCGCGCCGATGAGGGCCAGCGACCAGAGCAGACCTATCGCCACGTGGATGCCGACCAGGCCGAAGGTCCAGGCCACCAGGGGCTGGCCCTGCGGGATGAACTGGGGCAGGAACGAGACGTAGAAGACACCGACCTTGGGGTTCAGCAGGTTGCCCAGCATGCCCTTGAGGAACCAGTTGGTTTCCGACCTGCCCCGGGTTTCGACTGGTGCCAGGCTATGCCGCGGCCGCAGCAGCAGGTTCAACCCGAGCCATGCCAGGTAGGCGGCGCCGCAGTACTTCAGCGCGTTGAAGGCCAGCTCGGACACGGCGATCAACGCCCCCAGCCCGAAAGCGACGGCGGCGCCCCACAGCAGGCAGCCGGTGTTGATCCCCAGCGCGGCGCGCAGCCCTTCCCGCTTGCCTTCCACCGCGGCCGTCCGGAGCACCAGGGCGGTATCCAGGCCGGGAGTCAGCGCCAGCAATGTGGCAGCGAAGGTAAAGGCAAGCAGGCTGTCGGCGGTGGACATGGGCATTCGGGACCTGGAGGTGGGGTGCGCGCACATTAGCACAGGCGCGCTGATGGCAAGGTCCACGCTCCGGGCCGGAAGTGGCCACCCACGAAATCCCCCCGGAAATCGGCTATCGTCCCGAGGTCGCTCACATGACCGCAGGGACCGAACCCACATGCACATCGTCATCCCCGACGACTACCAACACGCCATCCAGACGCTCGACTGCTTCGCCCGCCTGGCCGGGCACGAGGTCAGCCTGATCCACGACCTGGGCCCGGCGTCGCCGGACGAACTGGCGACGCGGTTCGCCGACGCCGACGCCCTGGTGCTCACCCGCGAACGCACACGCATCGATGCCGCGCTGCTCGACAGGCTGCCGAAACTCAAGCTGATCAGCCAGACGGGCAAGGTCTCGGGCCATCTCGACCTCGACGCCTGCACCGAACGCGGCATCGTCGTGACCGAAGGCCGCGGCTCGCCCGTGGCGCCCGCCGAACTGGCCTGGGCGCTCATCCTCGATGCGCGTCGACAACTGGTACCGGCCATCGAAGCGTTCAAGGCGGGCCACTGGCAGGTCAATGTGGGCCAGGCACTGGCCGGGCAAACGCTGGGTATCTGGGGCTACGGCAAGATCGGCCGGCGCCTGGCGCGCTACGCCCAGGCGTTCGACATGCCGGTGCTGGTCTGGGGCAGCGAAGGCAGCCGGGCGGCCGCCACGGCCGACGGCCATCAGGCAGCGACCTCTCGCGAAGCCTTCTTCGCCGAAGCGGACATCCTCAGCCTCAACCTGCGCCTGTCCGAACGCACGCGCCATGGCGTCACCCTCGCCGACCTCACGCGGATGAAAAGCACCGCCCTGCTGGTGAACATCAGCCGCGCCGAGCTGATCGCCCCCGGCGCATTGCTCCAGGCCCTGGACGCCGGACGCCCCGGCTACGCGGCCGTGGACGTCTACGAACAGGAACCCCTGCTCGCCCCCGACAATCCCCTGCTGAACCACCCGCGCGCGCTCTGCACCCCGCACCTGGGGTACGTGGAGAAGAACGGCTATGAGCTGTACTTCGGCGATGCCTTCGACAATGTGCTGGCCTTCTTCGAAGGCAAGCCGAAGAACGTTGCGAACCCGCAGGCGCTGGCGGTGCGGCGTGGCGAGCAGGCTGGGAGCAACCGTCTCTAGAAAGCGTATTCCGCCCCCACGGTCAGGCTGCGCCCGTTGCCGCTGAGAAAGGTCGGCTGGCTGGCATCGGCGCGGTTGCGGATCACATAGCTGCTGGCATAGGTCTTGTCCGCCAGGTTGTCGCCCTGCACGTACACACTCAGGCCCTCGCGCGCCTTGTAGGCGGCCTTGAGGCCCCAGAGCGCGTAAGCGTCCTGATAGTTGTTGCGGGTGTTGGCGTGGTCGGTCGGGGTGTCCTGGGGCAGCCAGCGCAGGTTGGGCCCGACGCTCCACGGCCCGCGCCGGTAGAGCAGCTCGGCCGACCAGAGCTGGCGCGGCACGCCGGCGATCCGGTTGCCCTGGAACTCGCCGCCGCGGAAGCGGAAGTCGCTGAAGGTCCACGCCACCCGGTAGGCCAGGTCGCCGCCGATGCTGGATGCCGTCGGCAGCAAGCCGTTGAGCCCTGCTTCGACGCCGCGGTGGCGGGTGCGCGAGCCGTAGTTGTAGGTTCCCACCTTCACCCCGTAGGCGTCGCTGGTGGAGATCAGCTCGTCTTCCACGTCGCTCTGGTACAGCGTCAGGCTCCAGTCGGTGCGGGCGATGCGACCGGCGCCGCCGATCTCGTAGGTGGTAGCGCGCTGCACGTCGAGGTCGACCAGCTGCGCCTGCGCCGTCGCCGGGGCTGCGGGCGAGACTTCGGCGGAAACGATTTCCCAGAACGTCGGCGCTTCGTGGCTGCGGCTGATGTTGGCGTACCAGCGCAGGTCCGGGCTGGGCGTCCAGTTCAGGCCGATCTTCGGCGTGGCGAAGTTCCAGCCCTGGTCGAGATGGCCGGCGCCATCGCGCGAATCCGCATCGCGGCTGACGTCGCTCCACTTCACCTCGGTCACCAGGGTCCAGTCCGCCGCCAGGTTCCAGTCCAGGCCAAGCAGCAGATCGAGGTTGGAGGCCGTGAGGTCGAAGTTGCCGAAACGCTGCATGCGGCTTCCGTTCTGGGGGTTGTTGGCATACAGCTCGCGGGTCATGTCGCTGTAGGACCAACTGGCGCCCAGGCGGTAGCCGAACAGGCGCTGCTCGCCTTCGAGCAGCCATTGCGCACCGAGCGTGTCGCTGTCGGTCAGGGTGTGGCTGAGCGGATCGGTGAAATCGTCCTGGGTGTTCTGCCCGTAGATGCCGAAGCTCTGCTGCCAGCCCGCCCCGCTCCACTGCGTACGGTTGGCCAGCCGCAGTTGCTGGGTATCGCGGTGCGGGTCACGCTGGTAGACGTTGAGCAGGCGGTCCTGCGGCGTGTTGCCGTCGCCCAGCACGCTGCGCGGATCGTCCTTCAGGCGCGCCTTGGTGATGACGTTGGGAATCTCGAAAGTCAGGTCGCTGTAGGACAGGTAGCTGCGATTCTGTACGCCGTTGCCCAGGTCCAGGCCGAAGTTGCTCTGCATCAGGGTGCGATGGGAAGCGGAGTGGTGGCGATAGCCGTCGTACTCGTCGTGGCTGACGCTCACCCGTCCATCGTACCGCCCCTCATCCAGCCCGGCGGCAGCCTGCAGGCCCTGGCGGCCGAAGCTGCCGGCCTCCAGGCGGACGCGTCCGGCTTCGTCGGCGCCGGTCAGCGAGTTGAACTCCAGCTCGCCACCCAGCGCGGTGGCGCCGGGGCTGCCGGCGTTGGCGCCGCGACGGGCACTGATCCACGACGCATTACGCGGCTCCAGCAGGCCGATGATGAAGGAACCGTCGGCCTCATTGAGCGGCAGCCCGTCCTGCAGCAGCAGCACGCCGCGGTTGACCGGATTGCTCTGGATGCCCGAACCCCGGATGTTCAGGCGCGGCTGGTCGGTGCCGCCGAAGAAGTCCTGGATCACCAGGCCGGGCTGGTAGTCCAGCGCATCGCGCAGGGTCGCCAGGCGTGTCTCCTGTTGCGGCTCGGCGAGGTTGGTGCCGCCCGGTACGCGGGCCAGGCGCTGGCGCTCGGCCTGCGCGGACTGGCTGACCGGCGCGAGGCTTTTTTCGCTGATCTGCATCGGCTCCAGCTCGAGGCGGTCCTCCGCCGCCACCGCCAGTGGCAGCAGGCCGAGGGCCAGCAGGGGAAGTGAAAGTTTCGAGGAAAAATGGCGTTTGGGGGAAGGACAACGACTCATGACAAGCTCCGTCTGCACGAAATCTGGCTTACCAGCTCAGGTAGAACATGCCCTTGGCCAGCAGCACGATGCCGACCATGTGGCTGAAGACGCTCAGGTGGATTCGGCGGAAATACGTCGAATTCATGCGCCCGCTGTGGAGCAGGAACATGGCGCTGAAGAAGTGCCCGAGCACGCTCAGGGCGAGCAGGATCTTCAGGCTCAGCAAGGTGCCGAAGGACGATGCCAGCGGGTCCGCCAGCAGCGGCAGGTAGCGCGTCCAGACCATGCCCAGGCCGGCGCCGAACAGCACCAGCAGCACCCAGGGCATCAGCCGCCGCGCACGCTTGCCGATGCCCTGCTCCACCTGGCGCATCACCGCGGCCGGCACGTGCTTGCGCACGCTTTCGAAGATCAGCACCTCGAAGAACACCGTGCCGACGAACATCAGCGCGGCGAACAGGTGCAGGGTCAGCAGGATGGGATAGATCATGACGCGGGTGCCTCCAGGGCCAGCAGGGTCTGATGCAGCACCGTCGCCGCCTGGTCGGCGGCGTATCCGGTGAGGTCGAAGGGCTGCAACGCGCCGTCGTTGACCAGCACGAAGCGCTCCACCAGGCCGATCAGCTCGGCCGGATGGTGGCTGACGCAGAGCAGCGCCGCGCCCGAGCTGGCGAGCCAGTCGCGGCAGAGATCGAGCAGGGATTCACGCAGGGCCGGGTCCAGCGCGCTGAATGGCTCGTCGAGCAGCAGCAGGTCCGGCTCGATCGAGAACGCGCGCGCCAGGGCAACGCGCTGGGCCATGCCGCCGGACAGTTGATGCGGCCAGGTGCGCTCGTGCCCGGCGAGGCCGACACGTTCCAGCCAGTGGCTGGCCATCCGCCGCGCAGCCGCACGCTCGAGGCCGCTCGCCCGCAGGGGGATTTCCAGGTTCTCCGCGACCCGGCACCAGGGCAGCAGGCGCGGCTCCTGGAAGGCCAGCACGGGATGGCGGAAGCCATTCTCCACCCACCCCCGACGGGGCTTCAGAAGGCCGGCAGCCAAGCGCAGCAGGCTGCTCTTGCCGGCGCCGCTGGGCCCGAGAATGCCGACCCGCTCGCCGGGCAGCAGGCGCAGGGAGGCATCGGCAAACACCCGACGCTCGCCCAGCACCAGATCGACGCCGTGCCACTCAAGCATGGGCGGCCTCCTGCCAACGGCCCATGCGCCGCTGCAGCGGCTGCAGCAGAAGAAACTCCAGCGCGGCGACCAGCAGCAGGATCAGCAGCGTCCAGGCATACAGCCCGGCGCTATCGAAGGTGCTGCGCGCATTGGCCAGCGCGAAACCGGCGCCACTTTCCGCGCCCAGCACTTCGGCCATCACCACCAGGCGCACGCCGCCGCAGGTGGCGATCAGCAGCGCCGCGCCCAGCGGCGCGGTGAGTGACGGGATATAGAGCCGCCGCAGCTTCTGCCAGGGGCTGAAGCGGTAGACCCGCGCCATCTCCAGCAGGCCGCGGTCGACCATCTGCATGCCCTTGACGGTGTTCACGTACATGCCCGGCGCCAGCATCAGCACACTGATCAGCACCACCATGGCCGAACCGAGCCCGACCCAGAGCATCGCCAGCACCACGACCACCACCGGCGGCACCGACATCAGCAGCCAGCGCAGCGGCTCCAGCAGACCGCGCACACGGGCGTCGAGCCCGGCCAGCAGCCCCAGGCAGAAGCCCAGCAGGCAGCCCAGGCCGACGCCCAGGACGATACGCAGCAGACTGGCGCCGGCATTGAGGCGGAAGTCGGCCTCGAAAGGCAGGCGGACCATGGCTTGCAGCGTCTGCCATGGCGTCGCCATGAGCAGCGGGCCCAGGCGCAGCGCCAGCAGCTGCCAGCCTACCAGCAGAAGCGCGCCGCCCAGCAAGGCCCAGCGTCGGGAAGTCATGGGTCTCATCTCAGGGCCCATAGAAGCTGGCGGGCGGCAGGGCACCCCCGATTGCCTGTGGATGGCGCTTGGCGATCAGCCCGAACAGCGCCTCCAGCGGTCCGCGCGCCGCGCTGGCGGAAACACTCTCCAGGCGCGTGACGTGGATGGACTCTTCCAGCGCCTCCACCGGCAGGTGCGGCAGGTGCCGATGGACCAGCTCCGCGCAGGCCCGCGGGTGCGCGCTGCACCAACGGGCGGACTCGGCGTAGGCGGCATCCACCGCCCGCGCCAGTTCGCCGTCCTCGGCGCGCTGCGGGCTGCTCATCAGCCCTGCCTGAGGCAGTTCGGCCTGCTGCGGGAAGGCCTGCCGCCAAGCGCTCGCCAGGCTTTGCACGCGGTACAGCGGCGCCCCGCCCTGGCTGCGGTTGCGCCAAAGCAGCAGGGACACCGCCGGCTCCACCAGCAGGGCATGATCGGCGCGGCCTGCCAGCAGCAGCGCCTGGGCGTCCTGGCCATCGCGGACCGGGCGCAGCGTCAGGTCCCTGCCCGGCTTCAGGCCGTGGCTGAGCAGCAATTCATCGACCAGGATCGCCGGCAGGTCGCGCTGGAACGGCAGCACCACCTCCTTGCCGGCCAGGTCGGCGAAACCCTTCACCTGGGGGTCGCGGCTCACCAGCCAGATGATTCCCCACACCGAGACGTTGAGCAGCCGCACGGGCTGCCCGCGCCCGGCCATCAGCGCCGGCAGGTTCACCGGGGCGGCGCTGTAGTCGAGTTCGTTCTTGGCCAGCAGCACGCGCAACTGATCGGGGTTCTGCCAGAGGCGGAACTCGACGCGCTCGGCGTACTGCTGCAGAGCGCCGCTCTCCACCATGTGCAGCAACGGGAAGCTCACCACGGCGCCGGGGCCGCCCAGCCGCAGCACCGCTTCCCTGGCTGTGCCGACGGGCGCCTGCAGGCAGGCGCCGGCCGCCAGAACGAAAGAAAGGAGCAGGCGGGGGAGCCTTCGATTGATTGACTTGCGAATAAGACTTATCTTCATTCGCAGATCATTGCAGCCCGCACGCCCGCCACGAATGACAAATGTTAAGTTCGCGCCAGATCGCGGCGAATGCCTGCGATTGCTGGGCGCCATCCCCCTCTTCGCCGACCTGCCGCAGGACCTCATGGCCAGCCTGTGCGAATCGGCCAGCCCGCTGCGCGCCGAGGGCGGCAAACTGCTGTTCCGCGAAGGCGACCCCGCCGAGCACTTCCTGCTGGTGCGGCGTGGCTGCGTGGAAATGCTGCGCTTCACCTGCGACGGCGAAGAGCGTGTCTTCCAGCTGTTCCGCGAAGGTCAGCTGATCGCCGAGGCGGCCATGTTCATGCCCCACGGCCGTTACCCGATGAACGCCCGCTGCCAGGGTAGCGGCGAATTCTTCCGACTGAGCCGCAACGCGCTGCACAAGGCCTGCGAGGGCCATCCGCCATTGGCCATGCGCATGCTGGAGAGCCTCAGCCTGCGTCTCTACCGCCAGGTCAACGAGGTCGACTGGCTGACCGCCAGCTCCGCCTCCCAGCGCCTGGCCGCCTACCTGCTGGGCCTGCACCGTCGCCAGGGCGAAAGCCTGATGCTGCCGATCAGCCAGCGCCAACTCGCCACCCACCTGGGCATTCGCCCGGAATCCCTCAGCCGTCTGCTCTCCGACTGGCAGCAGGCGGGGCGCATCCAGGGCCGCCTCCGGCAATGGCGGCTGTGCGACCTCACCTACCTGCAGGAACTGGCCAGCCCGGCGGTACGCTCTTTCTGAGGGGGGCGGCTTGTGCTCGCCTGCACCTGACATTGCCATGCGGCGAGGACGGTTCCAGGACGGCGCAAAGCCGTTCAATGGGCTCGTCCACGCCGGAACCTGACTGGGCCTGACGAATTCGAAACCGGTTCAAGGGGCCCGATTGTCCGGGCTGCCGCTCCTTCAGCCAGCGGACGTTGCGCCATGGCAAAAGCCTGCGGCCAATGGTGGGCATCGCTACCTGCTATGATCCGCCCCATGACTCCCACACCCCAGTATCGGCCATGAGCAGTCCTCTCGACTCGCTGAATCAAATATCCGCTTTCGCCTGGCGCCTCGATCAGTTGATCTCTTCGGCGCTGCGGGGGCGCTTCAATAGGCCGCTCTCCGAGTTGGCTGCACTGGTCTCCATCCAGAACTGCCAGACCTTCAACATCGGCTGGCTGGCCAACGTCCTGGAACTGACGCATTCGGCCGCCGTTCGCTTGGTGGATCGCCTGGAAGCCGACGCATTGGTCGAAAGGCTTCCCAAGGACCAGAAGAAGCAAGTGGGGCTGAGGATCACGGCCAAAGGCCGGGATGTGGCCGCAGCCATTCTGCAGGTGCGTCAGGACACGGCCGACAGTTTCCTTTCCGTGCTGTCCTCCGATCAGCTTTCCACGCTGGCCGGGCTCTCGCGGGAGGTCATTGCGGGCAATGTCAGAAACGAACTGGACTCTTATCAGGTCTGCGCACTGTGCGACGAGTCAAGTTGCGGCAGCCTGTGCCCCAGGATCGAAGCAGCCTCGTGCCTTCCTGAAAGTCTGCGCCAACGCTAACTCGCAAATCGTCAGCCCCCCGAATCCATCTCGACGGGCATCGCCACCCTGCCGAACAGCCTTGCCGGCGTTTCCCGACACTATCGACTGCCGTCGGTGATCTCCCTCAGCCAATTTTCGTTCGTTTTTTACTGATTGACTCATATGCATGAGTCATACATGATAATTGCCACCCTGACACGATGCGTGCCTGCGCCGCCACTGACGCTGAGCTGACGCTGCCTGAGAGATAGAACAACAGAGGACCCGCGCATGAATCGCTACATTGCCCCCATTGAATTGGCCAAGGCGTACCGCACGCTCAACCATGGCCCTACCGTCCTGGTTGGCGGACGTCATGCCGGCGTCAGCAACGTGATGTCTGCATCCTGGGCAACAGCGTTGGACTATGACCCCGGCAAACTCACGGTGGTCTTGGCGAAGGGGGCTTTTACCCGCTCCCTGATCGAGCAAAGCGGCGTCTTCTCCATCCAGATCCCGACGGCTGCACAGGTTGAGCTGGTCTATCGCGTTGGCACGACCAGCCGGCACGGTGACGAGCACAAGCTCAAGCATGCTGGTGTCGAATTGTTCGAGCAGGACGGATGTGCAGTGCCACTTGTGGCGGGATGCTCTGCCTGGCTTGCCTGCCGGCTCATTCGCGAGCCGCACATTCAGCACAACTACGACCTTTTCATTGGCGAGGTTTTCGCCGCCTGGTCCGACACGCGAGCCTTCGAAAATGGCCGATGGAAATTCGATCAGGCGGACGCGGCATGGCGCAGCCTGCACTACACGACAGGTGGCCAGTTCTACGTCACCGGCAAATCAGTACACGTGGATATCGAGGAAACCGCTTAGGGCTGCGGCGCATGGCTGATGCGCTGCGGCTGGCCGCGTGTCCAGGCGCCGGCATTCATGGCGCTGTGTTCGACCTTTCGGCTGCTGGCGGCGAGGATCAGGGATTGCTCCACCGAGCTCAGGCTCATGCCCAGGCGCTCGGCGATCTCCTGGTAGCCCAACCCCTCCAGCCGCGACAGCAGGAACGCGCTGCGTACCGGCCCGCTGCGGCAAGCAGCAATCAAAGCGATCGATAAGCAAAGGCAAGGCTACAGCTCACGACGGTAGGCTCCGGGCGCGATTGGCCCCTTGCCGTCAGTTGCAGAGGGACGGCGCCGTGCCCGCCAGCGCAGGCACACCGCACGTGGACAAGCGAACGCCTTCGTTAAAGCGAACCGTCCATGGAGAGCTGCAAATCGTGCAGGGTCTACCTGGCCCCCTCCGCGTGTACCCATTCGACGCGATTGCGCCTCGATACCTTGCCCTAAAAGAAAGGGACCAGATTTTCCTACTCTAAAGCTGTCTTGGTTATTAGGATTAGAGTGATTTAAATAAATCCCTTTTCTTGCCGTCACTCACGAATGGCTGCAATGGGACGATAACAGCGCTGAACGAACGGCAGCTTCCGACCCAAAGCAGACAGATTTTGGCTCAGGGGGATGAATGAAACGTGGATGGGAGCCGGGACGCTACCTCTTCCCAGCAACGGCTGATTTCTGCGGCAACGCTGCCAACTCTTGCTGGAGGTACGGGCCCTTCGTACACATTGAGATGTTCCAGTAGCCAATCATCCGTCCACCCCGCCCATTCGCCCGCGATGCTTCGCAAGTTCGCCTCAAGGACTGGAAAAACCTCTCCCCAGAGGATGGTTTGAATGTCTTCCAGTGAATATCCGCTGTCCATGATGGTCTGCGCCACGTAGGCGAAAGTCCGGTCATCGATCTCGGTGTCCAGGAACAGTTCGGAAAGGGCTTGCCATACTTTCAGGCGTCTTTGGTCAATCGTGGGCACGACTCGCTCTCAAATGGATGCTTTGCAGGTGAGAGACAGGATATCTGAAGGACGCTGGACGTAGCGCCCAGCAAACGTCCGCTATTGGGTGGAGGCTGACGATGATGAAGGAGGTCTTGATGATCGTCTCACCAAATGTGCATCAATCCGTATGCTGCCCGTGTGATCTTTAGGAGTGTCCAGGCCGCTATAAGCACTATGACGTAGCGAGCAATGGTCGAAGTAGTTTTGGCACTAGCATTTGGCGCGCATCTCCACACCCCAATCGATCCCGCAGCCAACGCTAGTGTGAGAGGCAAAAGCGAGGAAATCGCTACAACAGGCGGCCCAATGGATACAGGCATAGTGAAGAGCCACACCAGGGCCTGTATTCCCTGCTCAGTGGCTCCCCAGAAAGCGAGTACCAGGGCTGTAGTCCCCACTCCTAATGCCATGCATGGCAAGTAGAAGAGCCAGAACGACTTCCATAGAGGTTGGGTACCCGCCAAGAATTCCTTGAAGGACCATCCAAGTTGGCCATCCATAGCTACGCCTCCGCGCAAACCCTTAACGATGATGTTTCTCAGGAGATTAGATGGCTCAGGCCTTGCTGCCCAAACCAAGATTGCCATATGTACAGATGATGCTCGTCCATCGCGTCGAAATGACACCAGCTTTCGCTTTCATCCCTTGAGTTCACCTCCGATGGCCGTTATCTGTCAGCGACAGCTACCGACCCATAGCGGCCATTACGCAACGACTTCCATTTACCACGTTCAACATCCGGGCAGGCATGCATAGTCAAGGTGCCGCAGGGTAGAACTCGCCATCATCACCTTGAACTCTGGCATTCAGTCTGTGAGCAATTTCTTCGAGCTTAGTAATGGCCCCGTCAGTCGGATTTTTTGTAAACAACTCACCTATGTCTTCGCGATACCAGAGCGGAAATGACTCTCCAGGTATGAAAACGATGAAGTCCTGTGGGCTGTTGGCAACATCTCGAATAACCTGTGGGTCGATTTTCAAATACTCTTGCCATTCTTCAAAAGTGATTTTAGGGCCGAAGTCGTCAGCCCAAAAGGGCTTGCGACTGATATGTAGATCGTAACCGGCGACTGCAAAGGTGCTGATAGCCAAAAGAAGCACTGAAATCAGAGTACGCATTAGTTCGCCATTAGAGATGTTTGTGGATTTATGCTGACGTTTTCAGACGTTAGATACAAGGATGAAATTGCTGAAAAGTCGGCCTCAGTTGCTTGCTGCCATGGGTGGGGCAGATTGTTCTGCCCCATAGCGGACGCTCGCAGACGGCTCAGACCTGCCATGACTGGGTAAATGCATTTGCTCTGCTTAGGCACGGCCGATATGGTCAGTCGATAACTGCGGAGCTCTATGATGCCAACCGATCCACTATGCCTCGTTTTTGTTCCCCCGTTGGTGGCCCTACTCACCGCCGCCGAGAGCAGAAAAGGCTCCCCGCTCACAGAAGACGAGGTCTGCACTATTCGCGACCAGGCGGTCTGCGTCGCAGTCCCCTTCAGCACTGCGCTTGAGATGGAAGGCAAACGCGGTTATGCGGATATTGTCGCGGAGGACTGTTGGAGCGAATGGCGAAAGCTGCGCGCGCAGCAAGTCTGATCCTGGTCAGGCCTCGTCCATGGCAGCGTCGGTATATGCCCGCTCCTGGCCGGTTGCAGCCAATGGCGAACGGCAGATAGCCACTAACCCATCTTCCACCCACATCTTGGACCCTGTCGATGGCCGGTTCAGCGCGCAAGCCGGCCGGGAAGCTTGCCAACTTCAGAACCAGCACCTCGCTCAGCAGGGCCAGGCGATACCAGACGAAGCGCCCTCGCCCACAACCAAAAAACAACCCCCTATTCCCTCGCCACCCTCTTTTACATATAAGATATGATTTCATACTAATTTGACATCACCGCAAGCGGCGAGGAGTGGCGAGGCATGTGGTTCGCAAAGGGGGCGAGGGAACTGGCGGGTGAGGTGAGCGAGCTGTGCCGGCAGTGGCTGGCGGGGAATTGGCGTAGCCCGGCCGAGTATGCCGCGCTGAGCCGGCATCGCGAGCTTGCGCTGGCCCTGCAGGACGTTCAGAGCCACTGGCAGGAAGACCGCGCCACCCTCGCACGCCTGGCGGAACGTCACGACCGCGTCGATGAAACCCAGCTGCAGGAACTACAGGCCGCGCTCAGCTTGCAAGAGCAGCAGCAGGCCGAGGCCGAGCAGGCGCTGAAGCGTGTCGAGGAATGGGCCGCTGCGGTCGAGGCGGAGCGGGCGCGGTTGCTGGAGGAGCAGCAGGTGTGGGAGTTGACCAAGCAGACGCTGACCGAGGGTTGCTGGGACCTCAGCGTGGTCGATGGCAACCCCGACCATCCGGCCAACGTGATTCGCTGGTCGGATCAGTTCCGTTCGTTGATCGGCTACAACCGCCAGGAGTTTCCCGATGGCTGGGACAGCTATTTCGCCATCACCCAGCCCGAGGACCAGCAGCGGGTGATGCAGGCCTTCGGCGAGATGATGGCCGACCCCACCGGGCAGCGCATTTATGTCGTCGAGTACCGCATGCGTCACAAGACCCGCGGCGACCTGTGGTTCCGCGAGCGCGGGCGTTGCCTACGCGATGCCAATGGCGTGCTGTTGCGGGTGACCGGCGCTACCCGGGAAATCACCGATGAGAAGGCTGCGGAGGCGCTGCGCGAGCGGGAGCAGGTGAGCATCCAGAACACCTACGCCGAGATTTCGCAGATGGCGGGCGTGATCAAGGGCATTGCCGAGCAGACCAACCTGCTGGCCCTGAACGCGGCCATCGAGGCGGCGCGGGCGGGTGAGCAGGGGCGCGGCTTCGCCGTGGTGGCCGACGAGGTGCGCAACCTGGCCAAGCGCACCCAGGACTCGGTGCTGCACATCCAGTCGATGCTCAACAAGCAGCAGGGCCAGGGCTGATCTCAGCGAAATCGGCCCCTGCCCCATCCGAAATCTCCCACCCACATTCGCCCTTGTGAGCCTACAAACCCCGTCGATAGATTCCGTTCCTGCCACGGTCAATCCCGTGGCCCGGATCGCAGTCCGGCGATAACCAACGTGCACGAAGCGCCGACGCACCTTGCACAGGCGCTTTTTCTTGCCTGCTGTTATGTGCAGCCATGGCGAGCCGTGCGGGGCAGGCTTCGGCCTGGCCGGTCTTTACGTTGGTTAACCGGTACTGCGACCCCGCACGGTCCGCCGCCCTTCCCGGGCGGGCGGCTCCTTCCTCCGAAACAGGAGCAACGGAAATGCCTAAACACCCTCTGTTCGTTGTGCGTGCCTTGCTGTCCTCCCTCCCCTTCGCCTCCATCCCGGAGGTGCGTCATGCCTGATCGCAAGCTGGTACCGCTGCAATCCCAGGCCTTCGATGGCGTGCTGTATGTCGACCTTTCCGCCCCTGCGGAGCATCTCTACGACGTGGCCGAGCGCCGGCTGAACGCGCTGGAGGACCTGCTGCGGGTGCTGGAGGTGCATGAAGGCCACGATGTGCTGGTCCATGAAACGGCGCGGGTCGCCTCCGCCCTGGTGCCGCTGGTGGGCGAGGCCCGGCAGTTGTATGAGCTGGCGCGCAAGCGCGCACTGGCCCCCGCCAACGCGTAACCCCGTTCCACTGCCTGACCAGGCCGGCGCCCGTGCGAACGGGGCCGGCCTTTTTCGTGCGGGCTCAGTCGCGGTCGGGCGCGCCCAGCGGGAACAGCGGGCGGTAGGGCCGGGCCTCGTCCACCGCCCTGGCGAACGAGGGGCGCGCCAGCAGGCGGGCGCGGTAGGCGCGCAGGGTCGGGTAGGTCTCGCCGATGGGATGCGTCCAGTCGGCGTAGAACAGCGCGGGCGCGGCCGCGCAGTCGGCCAAGGTGAAGGCTTCGCCCGCGGCCCAGGTGCGGCCCGGCAGTTGGCCTTCCAGCCAGGCATAGGCGCGTTCGAGCTTTTCCACCGCGTCGGCCAGGGCTTCCTGGCGCTTGGTCGCATCGCCCGTCAGCGCGCCACCCACGGCGTGTTGCACCGGCGTCATCACGTGCAGGTCGAAGAAGCGGTCGAGAAAGCGCACGTCCAGCGCCGCCAGCGGGTCGTCCGGCAGCCAGCGCACGGGGCCGCCGTGGGTGAGTTGCAGGTATTCGATGATGATGCTGCTCTCGGCAAGACTGCGCTCGCCGTCCAGCAAGAGCGGGAACTTGCCCAGCGGCCATCGCCGCAACCACTCCTCCGCATATTGCGGCGTGTCGGGGCCGATGCAGCGGAATTCGAAGGGCGTCTGGTTCTCGTACAGCGCCATCAGCACCTTCTGGGTGTACGAGGAAAACGGGTGACCGTAGAGCACGAGCGCCATGGCGGACCGCCTGTTTACCGAGGGGACAGAGGGCAAGTGGTAGCACAGCCCCGCGGCCCGCGCCGCGAATCCGACGGCCGACCGCGTCACCGCCCGGCGGGCGGGTCCTTGCAAGTTTCCGCCCAGCGTATAT
The DNA here is from genome assembly GCF_000812405.1 of Pseudomonas sp. PI1. Lineage (NCBI taxonomy): Bacteria > Pseudomonadati > Pseudomonadota > Gammaproteobacteria > Pseudomonadales > Pseudomonadaceae > Pseudomonas > Pseudomonas sp. PI1. Next base: position 78,266 of record NZ_JWMC01000042.1, on the reverse strand, counting down.
ACGAAACGGTATGGCCCGGCTGCCCCTGGCATGCATCGCCCTGTCGCTGCCGATGATCAGGCGTCATGGATCATCCCCCTTGCTGTCCCGAACGGAGAAGGCGCTTCGCCGCAGACGGTGGAATCCGCCTGAGCCATCGCCCGCCCCGCTACGGCCCGACAGGGAGATCGACCATGCAACAGCAACCGATGAAGGCGCCCTTCTACCCGATCATCTACGTGCGCGGCTACGCCATGAGCCGCGGCGAGATCGACGAGACCACCGCCGACCCCTTCTGCGGCTTCAACCTGGGCTCCACGGTGATGCGCGCGGTGGCCACCGCGGGCGCGCCGCCGCGCAAGTTCGTGTTCGAATCGCCGGTGATCCGCCTGGCCAGCCAGTTCGGCTACGGCGACGTGTACGAGGACGGCTATGACGTCCTCGACCCCAACTGGCTGGCGCAGAAGAACAACAAGCTGGCCGCCCGCTCCATCGTCATCTACCGCTACTACGACCCGGCCTCCACGCTGCTGGGCGTCGGCAAGACGCCGAGCATGGAGCAGTTCGCCCAGGGCCTGAACGAGCTGATCCTGCACCTGCGCGACCTGGCCTTCGCCAACCCGGCCAACGAGTTGGCGAAGAAGGAAGACTTCCGCTGCCACCTGGTGGCGCACTCCATGGGCGGCCTGGTCTGCCGCACCTTCCTGCAGAACCCGGCCTGCGGCTCGCCGGAGGCACGCGCGGCGGTGGACAAGTTCTTCACCTACGCCACGCCGCACAACGGCATCGACGTCGCAGGCCTCAATGTCCCGGCCTTTTCGCTGCCGTTCGACATCGACAACTTCAACCGTGACAAACGCATGCGCGAATACCTGCGCCTGCCCAAGCTGCCGAAGGGCTACGACAAGGTCGACCTGCTGCCCGAAAGCGCCCTGCCCTCCAGCCGCGTGTTCTGCATGGTGGGCACCAACCGCAGCGACTACGAGGTAGCCGCGGGCCTGTCGCGCACCTTCGTCGGCCACGGCAGCGACGGCCTGGTGCGCATCGAGAACGCCACGCTGCACGGCCTGAACGCCGACGGCACGCTCGGCGAGGAATGCGCCAAGGCGTTCGCCTACCGCGCGCACTCCGGCTTCTTCGGCATCGTCAACAGCGAGGAGAGCTTCCAGAACCTGGTGCGCTTCCTGTTCGGCAACGTGCGCGTCGACATCTGGCTGGACATCGATGAGCTGCGCCTGCCCAAGGAAGTGCTCGACGCCGCCAAGGGCGACCCGGTCAACGCGCTCTACCAGATCGAGCTGCTGGCCTCGCCGCGCAGCAAGCCCTGGTACCTGTCGCGGCGTACGGCGGAGGAGGACTCCGCGGCCTGCCTAACCCAGGCGCAGTGGAAGCCGGGCACGCAGTTGTACCTGTCCAGCGTGTTCCTCGCCGAGTTCGGCAAGGTCGACCCCGAACTGCCCGGCCTGGCCTACAGCCTCACCCTCGGCGTGCGGGTGCCGGACTACGAGATCGACAAGCGCTTCTGGCCCAACAGCCACTACGAAGGCAGCTACCTGTACCGCGACACCGTGATCATCCAGCTGGAGCGCCCCACCGACGGCAGCGACCAGTGGACCATCCGCTACGCCTGGCAGAACACCGGGATGAACACCGCGACCATCCCGCTGCAGGCCAAGGAGCTGGACGGCAGCGGCATCCAGGTGCTGCTGCCGATCGACAGCGACGTCCACGGCAACCCCGACGCCGCCGCCATCAAGGGCCAGGTGCGGTTGATGGTCTCGACCTGGAATCCGGAGGGCACCTGGCCCTGAGGCGACCTCCAAGTGGCGCCTGGAGTGGGGACCTCAGGCGGCCGCACAGGGCCGCGCCAGCGGTGGCGCGAAACGGCTGGCCAGCGCCAGCAGCACCAGGCAAACCAGGGACATGCCCACCCAGGCCGGCGCCAGGCTGGCCATGGACTGCCGCGCCAGCCCCGCCAGCAGTGGGAACAGCGCGGCGATCAGGTAGCCCACGCCCTGCACGAAGCCCACCAGAGCACCGGCCTCGGCCGGGCTGGCGGCACGGTCCATGGTCACGATCAGCGACAGCGGGAACAGCGCGCCTATGCCCAACCCCAGGCAGAGTGCGGCCAGCAGGGCCAACTGCTGCGGTGCGCCCACCAGCATCAGCAGGCCGAGCAGCAAGGTGGCAATGGCCAGGTACAGCGCCGGGCGACGGTCCGGCAGGCGCTCGATGAAGGCCGAGACCAGTAGGCCGGCGATCACTTGAGTGAGGGTCAGCCCACCCAGCAGCGCCCCGGCCGCCGCCGGTGACCAGCCCAGTGCCGTGTAGTACGGCGGCAACCAGGCAAGCACCAAGACGTAGGCACCGGTGCCCAGGCCGAAGAACAGCGCCAGCCAGGCGCCGCGCCGAGCGATGCCGGTAAAGACCGGGGCGCTGCTGGCCGGCGTGGTGTGTCCGGTAACACGGGCCCATAGCGGCAGCGCCAGCAACGCCGGCAACGCCCAGAAGGCCAACGCCGGTAATGCGCCCCAGGCTTTCGCCAGCCAGGGCGAGCCGACACTGGCCAGTACCGCGCCCCCCATGATCGCCGTGGAATAGGCCCCCATGGCGCTCCCGCTGCGAGCGCCGAAGCACTGCCGCACGAAGACCGGCAGCAGTGCCTGGCAGACGGCGATGCCAAGCCCGGCCAGCAGCGCCCCGCCGAGCAGCCCCGACGCCCCCGGATACAAGCGCAAGGCACAGGCCAGGGCCACCAGCAGCAGGCCCAGTGCGACACCCAGGCGCACGCCGAACAAGCGCAGCAACTGCCCAGCGAACAAGGCGCCCAGGCCCATCAGCAGCACCGGCAGGCTGGTCAGCAGGCTGGCCAGACCGTCCCCCAGGCCGGCACCGGTTTGCAAGGCATCGAGCAATGGGCCGATGGAGGCCAGCGCCGGGCGCAGGTTGAGGCCCACCAGCACGATGGCCGACAGGTGCCAGAGGGAAACGAGTGAACGCGACATGGGGAGAATCCTCCTGTGGGGCGCCTTTCCCCTTGCGTCGGGAAGCGGCACGGGCAAATATCTCTACATCAAGACACATTCAATCTATCTCTACATCAAGATAAAAAGGAAGCCCCCATGGACAGAGCCGCCTTCGCCGCCGAACAATGGCGCCAGCAGTTGCCCGGGCTCGACACCTCCGGCATGGTGGTTCTCGGCCGCCTGGCCGAAGCCGCGCAGCTGATCGCCCGCGACCACCTCAACCCGTTGTTCGCCCGTTTCGGCCTGCAGCCCGGCGAATTCGACGTGCTCGCCACCCTGCGCCGCAGCGGCCCACCCTACCGCCTAACACCCACCACCCTGTACGAGGCGGCGATGATCTCCTCCGGCAGCATGACCAACCGCCTGGACCGCCTGGAGAAGGCCGGCCTGGTGCAGCGCCTGCCCAACCCCGAGGACGGCCGCGGCACCCTGGTGGGCCTGAGCGAGGCGGGTTTGACGCTGATCGACGAGGCCGTGAACGCCCACGTGGCCAACCAGCGTCGCGTGCTGGCTGGGCTCGATGCGGCCGAGCAAGTGCAACTCGCCGGACTGCTGGAGAAACTGCTGGCCACGCTGCCGGACGACGACCACTGAGCTGGCCGGCTGCACAAATCTTCCAGACGCCGCCCACCCGCGCGGTATGCTGAACGACTCGCGGGCGCGGCGGAGGCGCGGCATGCACAGCGACAACTGGATCGACCTGGCGCAGGATGCCGACACCGGCATCGAGACGCTGCGCGCCCATTTCAAGGGCCATGCCTACGATCCGCACTGGCACGACGCCTACCTGATCGGCTTCACCGAAACCGGCGTGCAGCAGTTCCGCTGCCGCCAGGCGCGCAACGTCAGCACGCCGGGCAAGGTGTTCTTCCTCGAACCCGGGGAGATCCACGATGGCGACGCGCCCACCGCCGGCGGCTTCACCTACCGCATGCTCTACCTCGACCCGCAGTGGCTGGAGCGCGAGGTGGGCGCGCTGTTCGAGGAGGCCCCGGCCGATTGCCAGCTGAGCGTGCCCCAGGTGCTGTTCGACGACGCGCGCATGGCCGCCTCCATCGACGCCGCCTTCCAGGCCGTGCACGGCCAGGACCTGCGCATCGTGCGCCAGGCAGCCCTCGACGAATTGCTCGGCGGCCTCACCCAGCGCCTGCACTGGCGCAAGCGCATCGACGACCACCCGCGCCTGCCGCTGGTGGCCCTGCGCGCCCGGGACTACCTGCACGCCAACCTGATGCAGGACATCGACCTCGACGACCTGGCCCGCGCCGCCGGCTGCGACCGCTTCCGCCTCAGCCGCGCGTTCAAGGAGGCCTTCGGCCTGCCGCCGCACGCCTATCTGATCCAGCTGCGCCTGGCCCGCGCGCGCCAGTTGCTGGGCCGCGGCCTGGCCCCGGCGCAGGTCGCGGCCGACCTCGGTTTCGCCGACCAGAGCCATCTGGGGCGCTGGTTCCGCCGCGCCTATGGCGTTACCCCGGCGTACTACCGGCAGCGCTGCTCAAAGCTTCCAGACTGACGCCCGGGCCGCGGCGAGGATAGCGGCTCCACGTCCCACGGAGCCCCCGCCATGATCCAGGCCCTGCAGCAATGGCTGCCCTTCCTGCTGTTCGCTTTCGTCGCCGCCATCACCCCCGGGCCGACCAACCTGCTGATCTTCAGCAACAGCGCCCGCCACGGCTGGAGCGCGGCGCTGCCCATCGTCTTCGGCGGCTGCGGCGGCGCGGCGCTGGTGGTGCTGGCGGTGGGCAGCGGCCTGGGCGAGTTGCTCGCCGGGCGGCCGCAGGTGCAGGGCATCATGGCCGCCGCCGGGGTGCTGTGGCTGACCTGGCTGGCCTGGCAGATCTGGAGCAGCCCGCCGCCTGGGCTGGAAGATGCCGCTCCGGCGCGGCGCGTTGGCCTGCTGGATGCGGCGCTGCTGCAGTTGGTGAACCCGAAGAACTGGACGGTGGCCCTGGCGGTGATCGGCGTCTATGCCGGCCAGGGCGACGACCGCCTGTTGCGCATCCAGTTGATGTCGCTGTTGTTCTTCATGGTCGGCGTGCCGTGCCTGAGCGCCTGGGCGGGGCTCGGCGCCGGTAGTGCGCGGTTGTTGCGCTCGCCGCGGGCGCTGCAGCGGTTGAATCGGGGGTTGGCGGTGCTTCTGGTGCTGTCGGCGTGGGCGGGGGTTTTGTAGAAGGGGTGGAGCGGAGCGTTCGATCCATCCCGGAAAGATGCCGCCCCTGAACAGACAGGCTTCGAGACGAGTGGTTTTATAAAAATAAAACCCACCAAGTTATACTTCTGTAAAACCCCAACAGGAGGCATGTCCATGACCACGCTTGCCCTGCGCAAATCCGGGGGGTCCCTGATCATTTCGGTTCCCTCGGCCTTCGTCGCCCAGAACAAACTGCACGCTGGCAGTCAGGTTGAGTGCAACATCGTTGAGGGAGCCCTGGTGATCAAGCCGATGACGCGCCCGAGCCTGGCCCAACTGATCGCCGAAACGCCCAAAGACTCGCTCGCCCCGGACTGGGACAGCATGCCGGCCGTAGGCGCGGAACAATGGTGAGGCGTCCGCCGAGCGTTCCCGACCGCGGTGAGATCTGGCACTTGCAGTTCGATCCCTCGACGGGCCGTGAAATGATCGGCGACCACTTTTGCCTGGTCCTGTCGAAACGCGAATTCAATGAAATGGGCCTGGCCCTGGTCTGCCCCATCTCGCAAGGCGCATCCAATGTGGCGCGCAACCAGGGCTTCCTTGTCACCCTGATGGGCGAAGGCACCGATACCCAGGGCAATGTCCACAGCCACCAGGTGCGGACGCTGGACTGGAGGGCGCGCCGAGCCGCATTCAAGGAAAAGGCCCCCGATTCCGTAACCAACTACGTGCTTTCGCTGGTCGGGGCGATCCTGGAGTAGTCCCCGGCTCCAGTAGGCACGCTGCGCGAAAGGTGCTGACCTGCCGACACTCTCGACGTGGGCGGGGGTTGAGCGCGGCCTGCGGTTTGTGGCCTGAAGAGCCCTTTCCCTTCAGGGAGAGGGCTGGGGTGAGGGGAAAGCCCGAGCTCCAATGTCATTCCCATTGTAGGAGCGCGCCCTGCGCGCGAATCGCGGGCAGGGCCCGCTCCTACAGGTGTGGGGGAGTGCTGTGCCTCGCGGAGAGCGTAGGGGGAATGGAATCGAGCGAGCAGGCCTGTGGCCCCCTCACCCTAACCCTCTCCCGGAGGGAGAGGGGACCGTTCGGCGTGCGCGGGTGTTTCGGCGTTAGCCGGCAACTACGGGATTCCCAACTGACTCCATCTCCCTTCTCGGCACGGACTAGCCCCCTCTCCCTCCGGGAGAGGGCTGGGGTGAGGGGAAAGCCCGAGCGCCGATGTCACCCATGCAGCCACCTACCAGCGATAGCGCAGCAGCCGTCCGATACGGCCCAGGGTGGGCCAGCGCTGCATCAGTTGCACGAAGGCGCGGGACGACCAGGCCATCCGCCGGCATTCCTCGGGGGTGTAGGTGAGGCGCTCCTCGACCAGCTGCAGCCCCGGCACCAACGCTTCCAGCTCCTTGGGCTCGTCCAATGCCCAGTGCACCTGGGCGCCGCGTGCCCAGAAGGGCAGGAACAGCCCCAGCATGCGGATGCCGAAGCGGTTGTAGCCGTCGAAGATCAGCTCGCCGTGGGGGAAACGCGCCAGCAGGCCGCGCAGCAGCGCGCTCACCTCCGCTTCGCGCAGGTAGGGCATCAGGCCTTCGGCGACGATCAGCAGCGGGCGGCCGGTGGGCAGCGCGTCGAGCCAGGACGGGTCGCCCATGGCGCCGGGCAGCAGGGTGCAGCCTTCGCGTGCCGGGTATACCTCGCTGCGCAGCGCCAGCACGTCCGGGTAGTCCACTTCGAACCAGGCCACGCTGGGCGGCGGGTCCAGGCGGAACACCCGGCTGTCCAGGCCGCAACCCAGGTGCGCCACGCAGGCGTCGGGGTGGGCGGCGAGGAATTCGGCGGCCCAGCGGTCGAGCTTCCAGGCGCGCAGGGCGATGCCGACGTAGCTGCTGCGGCCCAGGCGGAAGCGCGCGAAATCGTAGTCCAGGCGCGCCAGCGCGGCGGCCGCGAAGCGGTCCTGCAGCAGCGAATCGGGCAGGCGGCTTTCCATGGCCTTGGCGTAGAAGGTGATCAGCAGGGTTTCCTTGACCCCGCCGAGCTGGATGCGTGGCATGGGCGGCTCCCGGGGCGGACGACGGCACCGCCCTCCCCCGCAAGCCTAGGACCGCTTCCGCCGATGCCGCAAGCGCAGCGGCGGCGCCGGCTCAGCGCAATTGCAGGCGAGCCCAGTCCCGCGGGGCGATCTCGCCGGCCAGTTGCAGGCCGCCGCGGGCGTCGCTGAACAGCACCAGCGAGGTGCCGTAGCCGGGGGTTTCCAGGTCCCGGTGGCTGAGCGCCTGGGCCAGTTGCTCCATGCATTCGCTGTGGGTGACCAGGATCAGGTTGCGGTGGCTGGCCTTGTGTTCCAGCACGTGGTTGAGCAGGTTGCCGGTGCAGTCGGCGACCCAGGCCTGGCCCAGGGTGCCGTCGCCGAACATCAGGCTGGCGGTCTGCAGGGTGCGCGCCAGCGGGCTGGCGTAGACGTCGGCATTGCCCAGGCCGAAGCGGCTGCGGTAGTCGTCGCCCAGGGCCGTGGCCAGTTCCCCGCCGCGCACCGTGATGCCGTCCTCGGCGCCCAGGCAGGGGGCGTCGGAACGGTCGCAGCGCTCGGCGTGGCGCACCAGCACCACCACCTCGCCCAGGCGCCAGTGGCGGGCCAGGTCGTCCTCGCCCGGCAGCGGCGGGCGCTGCGCCGCGACGCTGGCCGCGCCGCACAGGGCCACGGCCAGCAGGCCGAGCAGCCCGCAGGCCAGGGCCATTACCCGTCCGGATGGACGCCGCCAGGTTTCCGGAATCTGCCTCACTTCGCCACAGGCCTCGCGCTCGATGGTTCGGAACGCACCCGGCACGCTGCCGGATGCTGGCCGCCATCCTGCACGGGCGAAGGTGAAAACTCCGCGAGGCGAATGTGAGGATTTCGTTGAGCGCCGGCCGCCGCTCGGGAGGCCGACGACCCGCAGGGCCAGGGCCGTCGGCGGGCCCTGGCCGGGCGGGGGTCAGTCGCTGATGCCCTGGATGTCGTTGAAGGTGGACAGCAGGGTGTTCAGCGAGTCCAGGCTGCGGTCCTTGTCCGGGGACTTGGCGTGCAGTTCCCGCACCGCGCCTTCGACCGCCGCGTTGGCGGCCTTCCAGTCCTCCGGGCTCTTGCGCTTGAGCTCGGCGGCGGCGGCGCGCCACTTGGTCTGCAGGGCGTCGACCTTGGCTCGGGCGGTGGCGAAGTCGTCGGCGCCCACCGCGTCGAGCGACTCCTCGGCCAGGCGGCCGTATTCGCTGAGGTCGCCCAGCGGGCCCTGCTGGTCGTCGGCCTCCATGCCGCTGGGCGGTGCGGCGTCCTCGGCCCAGGCCGGGTTGTGTGCGACCGGAACAACAGCAACCAGCAGCGCCGCCAGCGCTGCCGCCAATACCGTCCGCGAGGAAGAACTCATCGTCTGGCTCCTTAGGCTGGCCAATGTAGCTTCGAGGAGTGTAGAGGCTGGACGGTCAAATTTGCAGCCACCGGGCATGGCCTCGGTAAACCGGGAACGCCATCGAGAAAACCCTCATCAAGGAATTTCCCTACAGCACATAACGCTCAGCTCCCACGAGCCGGATCGATAGTCTTCCCGCCGTCATGGCGTTTGCCATGACAGGGTGTCGCAACCCAAAGGTCCTTCAGCACAGCAGCAGCATTCAAAGCAAAGGCGCTACCTGCGCCTAGCGTTTGCCTTGGTCATGGCTGGCCGTGCAGGGCAGGCTTCCGCCTGGCCGGATTCTCCTTGGACCTCCGGTTTGCGACCCCTGCACGGCTCGCCGCCCTCCGTGTCGCAACGGAAGCGGCGGGTTCCATCCGGTCCAAGGAGCGTAAGGAAATGCACCAGTTCCCTTCCAAGCCCGCGCCCCTCCGCGCGAAGAACGCCCGCCCGGGCATTCAAGAGCCTTTCAGGATTCGTGAATTCAAACCCCTTCCGGAAAGCTCGCAGGCCTTCTCCGAAGTGCTTTACATCGACACGCTGGCTCCCTCGACGCAGTTGCTCGACACCGCCCTGCAGCGCCTGCGGGCGCTCGGCGGCGTGCTCGATCTGCTGGAGGAGCACCCCGCCGCCAGTGCCTCGCAGTGGGACCTGGCGCGCTGGAGCGCGACGTTGCGCATGCTCCACGCCGACACCCAGGCACTGCTCGAGGCTGCGCACCAGCGCACCCACGAGGAGCGCCCGGAGTAACCGGCCCCCGCCGCGCCCGCCTCAGCGGCTGGTCTGCAGGCGGCGGCGCGCGGCGTGGCGTTCCAGGGCCAGGTCGATCAGCCGGCTGACCAGTTCGCTGTAGCTCATGCCAGCGGCCTGCCAGAGCTTGGGGTACATGCTGATGCGGGTGAAGCCGGGCAGCGAGTTGAGTTCGTTGATCAACACCTCGCCATCACCGGTGAGGAACACGTCGACCCGCGCCAGGCCCGAGCAGCCCAGCACCTGGAAGGCTTCCACGGCGAGCTGGCGGATGCGTTCGCAGGCCGCGGCATCGATGTCCGCCGGCACCACCACACGGGCGGCGTCTTCGTCGATGTACTTGCTGTCGTAGGAGTAGAAGCCGCCGCGCACCACGATCTCGCCACAGCCGCTGGCGATGGGCTCGTCGTTGCCGAGCACTGCGCATTCGATCTCGCGGCCGTTCACCGCGGCCTCCACCAGCACCTTGTCGTCGAAGGCCAGGGCCTGTTGCACGGCGGCGACGTAGCCGGCCTCGTCCTCGACCTTGCTGACACCCACCGAGGAACCCAGGTTGGCCGGCTTGACGAACAGCGGCAGGCCCAGTTGGCGCTGCGCCTCGGCGAAGGACGTGCGCGCGGCGTTGGCGCGGGTCAGGGTGATGAAGGGGGTGATGGCGATGCCGGCGTCGCGCAGCAGGCGCTTGCTCACGTCCTTGTCCATGCAGATGGCCGAGCCGAGCACGTCGGCGCCGACGAAGGGGATGTCGGCCATGCGCAGCAGGCCCTGCAGGCAGCCGTCCTCGCCCTGGGTGCCATGGACGATGGGGAAGATCACGTCGACGTGGTCGAGCAGTTGGCGACTGCCGGTTTCCACCAACTGCCGCTCGGCCTTGCCAGGCACCACGGCCAGCTCGCGGTTGGAGCGGTTGAGCGCGATCAGCGCCGGGTTCTCCTGGTTGAGCAGGTAGTCGGAGGCGTCGTTCAGGTGCCAGCGGCCGTCCTTGTCGATGCCGATCAACACCGGCTCGAACCGCGAGCGGTCCAGGGCATCGACTATGTTCTTCGCCGACTGCAACGACACCTCGTGCTCCGCCGAACGCCCACCGAAAATCACCCCGACACGCAACTTGCCCATGACTGCCTCCAGCTTGCTGATGGGCGCTTCTTATCATGGTGGGGGGGATTTTTACAGGAGCGGTGGTCGGGTGAGAGAGCTTGCGGAGGGTGCCTACCGGGTACCTGGGTGCTCGGGCTTGGCTCCGCCCCCTCTCCCTAACCCTCTCCCTGAAGGGAGAGGGGACCGTTTGGAGTGCGTGGGTATTCCTGAGTCAGCCGGCAGCACCGAAGGTTTCCGGCTGGAACCATTCCTCCTCTCGGCACGGACAAGCCCCCTCTCCCTTCAGGGCGGGGCGCGCAGCCGAGGGCTGGGGAGAGGGCGCTCTTGAACACAGCACCTACGCCGCCGGCAAACACCATTCGCGAGCAAACTCGCTTACGAAAAGCTGAAAGCTGAAAGCTGAAAGCCAGAAAGCCAGAAAGCCAAAAGCACGGACAGCCGGAAAAGCCGAAAGCCAGCCCAGCCTCAAACCACCGCCAGGTGCATCTTGCGCCTTGGCGGCGGGAAAGCCGCATCCAGCTTCGCCAGGTCCTCCCCATCCAGCCGCAACTGCAGCGCCGCCGCATTGTCGCGGACATGCACAGCCTCCACCGCCTTGGGAATGGCGATCACCCCTTCCTGGCGGATCAACCACGCCAGAGCCACCCGCGCCGGTGTCGCGCCGTGGCGTTCGGCCACTTCGCGCAGGGTGGCGTTGCGCAGCAGGCGGCCGCCCTGGCCCACCGGGCAGTAGGCCATCAGCGGCATGCGCTGTTCCTGGCACCAGGGCAGCAGGTCCCATTCGATGCCGCGTTCTTCCAGGCTGTATTGCACCTGGTTGGTGGCGCAGTGCAGGGCGCCCAGTTCCCGCATGTCGTCGAGGTCGAAGTTGGAGACGCCCCAGCGGCGGATCTTGCCGTCCTGGCGCAGGCGCTCGAAGGCCTCGACGGTTTCCTCCAGTGGGTACTGGCCGCGCCAGTGCAGCAGGTAGAGGTCCAGGCAGTCGGTGCCCAGGCGCTTCAGGCTGCGCTCGCAGGCCGCCGGCACGCCGCGGGCGCTGGCGTTGTGCGGGTAGACCTTGCTGACCAGGAAGACCTGCTCGCGCAGGCCACGGATGGCTTCGCCGACCACCTCTTCCGAGCCGCCCTCGCCGTACATCTCGGCGGTGTCGATCAGCGTCAGGCCCAGCTCGATGCCTTCGCGCAGGGCCGCCACCTCGCGCTTGCGCGCCGCCCTGTCCTCGCCCAGCCGCCAGGTGCCCTGGCCGATGGCCGCAACCCGCGCGCCATCGGCGAATACCACCTCTTTCATGCCTTGCTCCTTCTTCGTTCAATGCCAGGGGTCGTAGGTGCCGAAGCTCCACACGTGGCCCTCGGGGTCGCGGCAGGTGAAGCCCTGGCCGCCGTAGTCCTCGTCGCGGATGTCGATGACCATCCGCGCGCCGGCGTCCAGCGCGCGGCGGTACAGGGCCTCGGCGTCGGGCACCAGCAGGTACAGGCTCTGGGTGCAGCCGCCGACGTCCTCGGGCCGGCGCATCAGCCGGCCGTACTCGTTGTCCACCGCCGAGCCCAGCATCAGCATGCCGCTGCCGTCGGGCAGGCACAGCTGGGCATGGGCCACGCCGCCTTCGCCGTCGTCCACCACCAGTTGGCGGACGAAGCCGAAGGTGTCGCACAACCATTGGATGGCCGCCGGCGCGTCGCGGTAGCGCAGGCAGGGGATCAGGCGGGGATGGCTGGCCATGGCGGTCTCCTCGTGGCGCTGGGGCCCACACAGCATAGACCGCGCCCCGTCACAGGCGCAGGCGCCAGCGGCCGTTGCGGACCAGGCGCAGCACGCCCAGCGGTTCGACGTCGATGGCGTTGAACGCCGCCGCATCGGCCCGCAGCACGTGCAGCGCGGCGGCGCGCAGCACCGCGGGATGGCTGACGACGATGAAGTGGCCGTCCTCGTCGAAGGCATCGAGCCAGGCGCCCACGCGCTCGCACAACTGCACCTGGGATTCGCCGCCGTGGGGCGCGGCGGCGGGGTCCGTCAGCCAGGCGGCCAGGTCCTGCGCTGCCGTGGCCTGAAGGGCCTCCAGGCTTTGCCCGCGCCAGGCGCCGTAGTCGCAGTCGCGCAGGGCTTCCACCAACTGCGGCTCGGCGCCCCAGGCGGCGGCGGTCTGCCGGGCGCGCAGCTCGGGGGCGCAGAGCACCCGGCGCGGCGCCTTGAGCCCGGCGCGACGCTCGGCCAGGCGTTCGTCCTGGCCCGGCTCCAATGGCTCGTCGGCCTGGGCGAAGCAGCCCTGGCGCTGGGCGGCGGTGCGCCCGTGGCAGACGAAGCTCAGGCGGCTCGGCATCGAATTCTCTCCCATTCGCAGGCGCCGGGGTTTACACTGCCCGACGCTCTCGTAGCACTTTGTTACTTGGAAGGAAGCCGGTGAAAACCCGGCACGGTCGCGCCACTGTATTCGGTCCCGGCACCGAGAGTCAGACCCTTCCCCACAAAACGAACCGCCAACCGTTTCAGGACGCGCAATCCTAGGAGGTTTCCATGGCTCATTCAGCCACCCACGCCGATACCGGCACATCGCTCCCCGTCATCCCGCTTTCCGAGCTGCTGCCCTGGGCCATCTTCGGCGGCCTGCTGCTGCTCCTGGCGCTGTACTTCGTCGGCGCCGAACAGGGCGCCACCTCGATGTTCAAGGGCATGTACGTGCACGAATTCGTCCACGACGGCCGCCACCTGCTGGGCTTCCCCTGCCACTGACCCGGGGACTCCCTGACATGACTGGAAAACTCCTGCTGCGCGGGATGCTCGTCGGCGTCCTGGCGGGCCTGATCGTCTTCGCGTTCGCCTTCGTCTTCGGCGAGCCCCAGGTGGACCGCGCCATCGCCTTCGAAGAACAGATGTCGGCCCTGCACGAGGCCGAGGAAGCCACCAGCGGCGGCGCCGCCCACGACCACGAGGAAGAGCTGGTCAGCCGCGAGGTCCAGGCCAGCTTCGGCCTGCTCACCGGCGTGGTGGTCTACGGCGCCGCCATGGGCGGGCTGTTCGCCCTGGTGTTCGCCTACGGCCTGGGCCGCACCGGGCGCCTGAGCCCGCGCGCGCTGAGCGCCCTGCTGGCCCTGGCGGCCTTCGTCACCCTGTACCTGGTGCCAAGCCTGAAATACCCGGCCAACCCGCCGTCGGTGGGCGACCCGGAGAGCATCCGCCAGCGCACCGCGCTGTTCTTCCTGATGATCGCGCTGTCCATCGCCGCGGCCGTCATCTCGCTGAACCTGGGCCGCCGCCTGCTCGCCGAGCACGGCGCCTGGACCGGCGCCGTCGCCGGCATCGCCGTGTACCTGGGTATCTGCGCCGTCGCCGGCCTGCTGTTCCCGGCCGTGCGCGAAGTGCCGGCGGACTTCCCGGCCGACCTGCTGTGGCAGTTCCGCCTGGTGTCCCTGGGCATCCAGGCGATCCTCTGGAGCACCGTCGGGCTGGTGTTCGGCTGGTGGATCGAATCCCGGCCGCTGAGTCAATCGCTCATAGGAAAGGCCTGACCGCCTCCGGCCAGCCATTTTCCGCCGCGGGTCCCGTCATCGGGACCCGCTTTCCTACCCCGCCATCTCCCCGCTTTTTCCAGACACCCTCCCCCATCGGCACTGTAGACAAAGCCGTCGATTCTTGAGGCCTGCAAGGCCTACATCGACCTACAAAAAACACCTTCTCGATCTGGCGAATAAGCCTACGAACCCAGCAGCAGTTTCAGATAGTTCAACTTGGTCATTCCTGGGGAAAATTTCCGCAATTCCCTTAGCGAGGCCAAGACCATGCCGCATCACAAGCTCAAGTACGTCCTAGCCACCGCCTTCGCCCTGCCCCTGAGCCAGGCCGCGGCGGACATCAAGGGCCAGGTGGGTGTCGTCCTGGAGGTTTCCAAAGGCTGCCAGGTGACCCAGGGCAGCGCCTCCAGCGAAGGCATCCTCAACTTCGGTACGCTCAACTTCCCCCGGACCAGCCCGACCTGGACCCGCGCGCTCAAGGCACGCCTGGCCGGCCCGGACGGCAACAGCCTTCAGGTCACCTGCGACCCGGTCACCACTTTCTTCAATGTCATCATCGACGGCGGCCTGCGCGGTGACCGCTCACTGCTCAACGGCAGCGGCACCGACACGGTCAGCTACTTGCTGTACCGGGACTCCGCCGGCAAGAGCCCCTATGTCATCAACAGAGGGGCAACCTTCAGGGTTCCCGCCGACGGCAAGGCCGTGGATGTGCCGATCTACGGCACCATCGCACCGAACGCCAACGCCAAGGGCAGCGGCGTCTACAGGGACACGCTGACCCTCACCCTGGAATTCTGAGGCCGCTGCCGCAATCGCCCAGGGCGAAACCGGCCGGTCCTTCCCCGCCATGACGCTTCCTCACCTGCTGCCTCGCGCCGCGGCGACCGGGCTGGCCCTGCTGCTAGCCAGCCTGCTGCAGGCGCCGGGCAGCGATGCCGCCACCCGGGCCGGCTTCCGCGTCTCCGCCAGCGTTACCCAGGGCTGCCTGGTCAACCATGCGCCGCCCGGCAACGGCGGCAACCTGGGCAACCTCGGCCGCTTGGACTTCGGCCGCCATCCGGCCACTTCCACGGCCAGGATCGGCGCCCAGCTGACGCCCAATGGCGCCATCACCCTCGCCTGCACCCCCGGCATCGCCCTGCGTATGACGGTCGATGGCGGCCAGCACGCCACCGGTGGCCTGCGCCACCTTGGCGCGGGCAACGCGCGGCTGGCCTATCGCCTGTACGCCGATGCCGGCCTCAGCCGGGAAATCCCCATCGGCGGCAACCTGAGCATCGACTACGGCAACCCCGACGACATCCGCCTGCCGATCCATGCCGCCCTCCAGTTGCCCGGCAACCAGTCCGCCGGGCGTTACCAGGACCGGCTCACCGTGACCCTGTCATGGTGAGCGCGCCAGGAGCCCCGTGATGCCCTTGCCCGATACCCGCCTGCGCTTCGTCGCGGCCCTGCTCGCCGCCCTCGCCCTGCCGGCCGCCACAGCCCGCGCCGCCAGCTCGATCCTGATCTGGCCGATCGACCCGGTGCTGGAACACGACCAGCGGGCCAGCGCGCTCTGGCTGGAAAACCGCGGCGCCCAGCCGGCCCAGTTGCAACTGCGCATCTTCGCCTGGAGCCAGGCCGGCGGCGAGGAGCACTTCCAGGCGCAGCGCGAGGTGGTCGGCAGCCCGCCGATGCTGCGCATCCCGGCGGGGGCCAGGCAACTGGTGCGCCTCACCCGCCTGGCGCCGACCGCCCCCGGCAGCGAGCGCGCCTACCGCATCGTCATCGACGAGATTCCCGCGCCGCAGGCCCAGCAGCCAGCGGCCGAGGGCAGCGACATCCGCTTCCAGCTGCGCTATTCGGTACCGCTGTTCCTCTACGGCGACGGGCTCGGCGCGAAGGACGCGACGGCCGCGACGGCCGCGCGGCTGGACTGGCGCCTGGTCGACGAAGGCGGCCGCACCTACCTGGAGGTGCGCAACCGCGGCGCAGTGCATGTCCGCCTGACGCGGGCGGCCATCGAACAGGGCGACGATACCCTGCCGGTGGGCGACGACCTGCTCGGCTACGTGCTGGCCGGCAGCGCCATGCGCTGGCCAATGCCGCGCAAGCCCGCCAGCGGCGGGCGCCTGTGGGCCGAGATCAATGGCGTGCGCGGCGAGATTCCCGCCGCGGCGCCCTGAAGCATGGGCAGGCAGACGCGCCCCTGGCTGCCGCTGCTCACCGGCGCCACCCTGCTGTTCGAGGCGGAGCGCCTGTCGAGTGCGCCGCTGCCACCGCCGCCCCGGGATGCGGGCGCCCTGTCCGACGACCAGCAACTCTACCTGGAGCTGCTGGTGAACCTGCGCACGAGCGGCCAGGTGGTGGCGGTGACGTTGCGCCAGGGCCGCTTCTGGGTCGAGGCCGCCGAGCTGCGCGCGGCCGGCCTGCCGGTGCCGCGCGACGGCCAGGTCGACGTCGGCGGCCTGCCCGGCGTCGAGGTGCGCTACGAGGCCGCCAGCCAGCGCCTGCTGCTGCAGGTGCCGCCGCAGTGGTTGCCCGAGCAGCAGCTCGGCCAGGCGCGCGCCACCGGCTACGTGCCGGCACGCAGCAGCTTCGGCGCTCTGCTCAACTACCAGTTCTACGCCAGCAGCCCGCGACGCGGCCAGGATACGAGCACCGCCTGGGCCGACCTGCGCCTGTTCGGCGGCTTCGGCGTCTTCAGCCACAGCGGCGTCTACCAGCAGGTCCATGGCGGTTCGGCACAGCCCAGCCGCTACCTGCGCTACGACAGCAACTGGCGCTACGACGACGAGGAACGCCTGCTGACCTACGAGGCCGGCGACCTGGTCAGCCGCTCCCTGGCCTGGAGCACGCCGGTGCGCCTGGGCGGGCTGCAGTTGTCGCGCAACTTCGCCATCCGCCCCGACGTGCTGACCTACCCGCTGCCGCGCTTCGCCGGCGAAGCGGCGTTGCCCAGCACCCTGGACCTGTTCATCGACGGCTACCGCAACAGCAGCTACCAACTGCAGCCCGGCCCCTTCAGCATCGGCAACCTGCCCTACATCAACGGCGCCGGCCAGGCGGTGCTGCAGACCACCGACGCCCTGGGCCGCCAGATCTCCACCAGCGTGCCCTTCTACGTCAGCAGCGACCTGCTGCGCCCGGGCCTGAGCGACTTCTCCCTGGGCCTGGGCAACCTCCGGCGCGGCTATGGCCAAGACAACTTCGCCTACGGGCCAGGCGCCTTCACCGGCGCCCTGCGCCACGGCCTGAGCGACACCTTCACCCTGGAGGCCCAGGCCGAAGCCGCCGCCGGCCTCGCCCAGGCCGGCCTGGGCGGCATGCTGCGCCTGGGCACCCTGGGCGTGCTCAACGGCGCCATCAGCCACGGCCAGCACGGCGGCGACGGCGGACGACAGCTGAGCTTCGGCTACCAGTACAACGCGCGGCGCTTCAGCTTCACCGTGCAACGCCTGCAGCGCGATGCCGACTACAGCGACCTGGCCCGCTACGACGACACCCGGCAGCGCCCCCGGCGCCGCCAGGACGACGACGATGACCGCTACTGGCGCCTACGCCCCAGCCGCAGCAGCACCCAGGCCACCGCCAGCGTGACGCTGGACGACTGGGGCAGCCTGGGCGCCGGCTATTTCGACGTCGAGGCCGGCGACGGCAGCCGCACCCGCCTGCTCAACCTGTCCTGGAGCCGGCCGCTGTGGGGCGATGCCAGCCTCTACCTGTCCGCCAACCGCGAGCTGGGCAACGGCAAATGGAGCAGCGCCGTGCAACTGGTGGTGCCGTTCGACCTGCGCGGCACCCTCAGCGTCGGCGTCGAACGCAGCGCCAGCGGGGACGGCAGCCGCCGCGTCGACTACAGCGAGTCGGCGCCCAGCGAGGGCGGTTTCGGCTGGAACCTCGGCTACGTCGACAACGGCCGGGCCGACGACTGGCGCCATGCCGCGCTGAACTGGCGCGGCGACCGCCTGCAACTCCAGGGCGGCGTCTATGGCAGCGCGCGGGAGCAGACCCACTGGGCCGACGCCAGCGGTTCGCTGGCCTGGATGGACGGCGCGCTGTTCCCCGCCAACCGCGTGCACGACGCCTTCGTGCTGGTCAGCACCGACGGCCAGGCCGGCGTTCCGGTGCGCTACGAGAACCAGTTGGTTGGCCACACCAACGCCGACGGCCACCTGCTGGTGCCCTGGAGCAGCGCCTACTACGCCGGCAAGTACGAGATCGACCCGCTGGGCCTGGCCTCCAACGTCGTGGCGCCGCTGGTGGAGCAGCGCGTGGCGGTGCGCTCCGGCAGCGGCTACCTGCTGCGCTTCCCGTTGCAGCGGGTGCTGGCCGCCAGCCTGCTGCTGCACGACAGCCACGGCCGGCCGCTGCCGATCGGCGCCCAGGCCCGCGTCAACGGTGGCCCGCCGGTGCCCGTGGGCTGGGACGGGCTGGTCTACCTGGAACACCTGCAGGCGCACAACCGCCTGCGCGTAAGCCTGCCCGACGGCCAGGCCTGCAGCCTGGTCTTCGACCTCGACCCGCAGGCCGAAGAACTGGCGCAGCTGGGCCCGTTGCCCTGCCGCTGAACCCCGGAGTCGACCATGACCATACCGCGCTACCTGCTCCCCCTCCTGGCCCTGGCGCCACTCACCGGCCTGGCCCATACCGAGACCGAGCAATGCAAGCCCAACCCCGGCAACGCGAGCTTCGGCACCCACGGCTCGATGACCATCGCCAACGGCGCCCCGGCCAGGCAGCTCTCCGGCGGCGCCCGGTGCAGCCTCAAGGGCTATCCGATCCGCGAGAACTGGATACGCCTGCTCCCGGAGAACCTCAACGGCGGCGTGCTGCGCAACGCCGCCACGGGCGACACCATCCCCTTCGAGCTGTACGGCGACGCCGGCCTGACCCAGCGCCTGCAGCAGGGCCTGTTCTACGACTATTCCCGCTTCCCGTTTCCCGGCGGCACGCCGGACGTCTCGCAATTCCCCCTGCACGCCCGCCTGCGCCCGGCCAACGTGGCGCCCGGCACCTACACCGCCACCATCCAGCTGCGCTGGCACTGGCGCATCTGCGTGGCCGGCCGGGTGCTGGGCGCCTGCTATTTCCCCGGCTGGGACATCACGCCCGGCGTGAGCGGCGGCTGCCTGCTGGAAGTCTGCACCTCGGCGCCGACCGACTGGGGCACGGGCGTGCTCACCAGCCTGCAACTGACGGTGCAGGTCCGCCGCGACTGCCAGCTCAACGCGCCCGCCGTGAACTTCGGCAGCGCGCCGCTGATCGCCGGCTTCCGCCCGGTGCAGCAGCGCATCCAGGTGCGCTGCTCCAAGGGCACGAGCTACGACGTCGGCCTGAGCGACGGCGTCAACGCCAGCGGCGGCCAGCGGCACATGGCCAGCGGCGGCAACCGCCTGGCCTACGAGCTGTACAAGTCGAGCAGCGGCAGCGAGCGCTGGGGCTCTGCGGGCACTGAAAGGCGCCCCAGCAGCAGCGCCGAACTGAACCCCGGCAGCCTCGACGGCCTCACCTACCAGGGCTTCGACTACAGCGCGGAAATCCTCCCCGACCAGCCCACGCCGCCAGCCGGCGCCTACAGCGACAGCGTGGTGGTGGATGTGCGCTTCTGAGCGTGCTCAGGGATACAGGGCCTCGGCCAGCGACCGCGCCGCGCGGCCGCTTTCCACGCCCGGCACCAACTGGCTGAACGGCAGCGTCACGAAGCGCCCTTCGCGCACCGCGCGCAGCCGCGAGAGCAGCAGGTGCGCGCGCAGGTAGCGGACCTTCTCCGCCGCCGGCGACCAGCGCGCATCGGCCAGCAGGATCACGTCCGGGTCGCCCGCGAGCAGCGTTTCGGGGCTGGCCAGGTAGCCGCGCAGCGCTACCGCCTCGAACAGGTTGCGCGCCCCGGCGGCGCGCAGCAGCTCGCTGACGAAGCCGCGCCCGCCCTGGCTGGCCAGGCCGCCGTCGCTGCTGTCGAGGTAGAACACCCGCAGCGGCGCGCGGCCGTCAGCCCTGGCGGCCGCCGCGCGCAGGTCGGCCTGCTGGGCGTCGATCAGCGCCTGGGCGCGCGCCTCGACGCCAAGCAGCCGGCCCAGGGTGCGCAGGTCGTCGCGCACGTTGCCGAAGCCATTTCCCGTGCGCTGAGCACAGGCCGCCTCCAGCAGGTAGCTGGCGATCCCGGCGGCGGCCAGTTCGGCGCGCCCGCGCCCGGGGTCGAAGGCCGTGGCGAAGCCGCCCACCACCAGGTCCGGGCGCAACGCATAGAGCAGTTCGGTGGACGGATAGCGCGCCGACACCACGGGCACGCCGCGGTAGCGGTCGCCCTGCAACTGCGGCCCCGGGTCGTCCAGATAGGCCACGCCCGCCAGCCGCGCCCCGGCGCCCAGTTCCAGCAGCAGGTCGGCGGCGTGCTGGTTGAGCGCGAGGATGCGCTCGGGCGCCTTGGCCAGGTGCCAGGTCTCGCCGCAGTTGCGGTAGTCCTCGGCGGCCAGGGCCGACGCCGCCACCAACAGCCCCAGCAGCAGGGCGAAGCCTTTCATGGCGCGCCCTCGATCAGCAGTTCGGCCACCGGCTCGCCGCCCGCCAGGTGCTGCTCCACCACCCGCAGCACCTGGGCCTCGTCATGCACGCCGTACCAGCAGCGGTCCGGGTAGACGGTCAGCAGCGGCCCGCGGTTGCAGGGGAACTGGCAGCCGGTGCGGGTCAGCAGCACGCCTTCGGCGGTTTCGATCAGCTCGCGCCTGGCCAGTTCGCGGCGCAGCGCCTTCCACAAGGGCAAAGCGCCGCGGCGCACACAGCGCGGGCCGGTGCAGAGGAACACCTGGCGCTTGTGCGGCGGCGGCGCCGACCAGTCCGGTTGTTCCGGCACCGGGCCGACGGTGCGGCATTCCAACTGCTGGCGACCGTCGTCGATGGCCGCGCTGACCAGCCGGGCGTCCAGGCCACGACGGCCGAGGGCCGAGGCGGTCACCCGCGGGCACGGCGCCTGGGGAAAGTCGCCGGCCAGCTGCGCCACCTCGCCGCGCAGCCAGTCGAGGTAGGCGCCGTCGCTGGCCGGTTCCATATCCACCAGCAGCAGCGCCCTGCCCGCTTGCAGGTGCGTGCGGATGGCCGGCCACAGGGCATCGAAGCCGTCGCTGGTATCCACCAGCGTCACGGCGCGGTGGGACGCCGCCAGCTCGGCGCGCAAGGCCTCGCCCTGGGCGCCCGCGAGGGGACCGACGATCAGCAGCGCCTGGTCCATGGCCACCTCAGAAGCTGAAGGTGTAGCGCAGCTCGGCGGTGCGCGGGCGGCCCAGGTTGTCCACCTGGCGGATGCCGTTGGTGGTGCGGCTGGTGGCGTAGTCGCGGTCCAGCAGGTTCTCCAGCAGCAGGCTCAGGCGGTGGCGGCGGGCGCCGTCGAGGTAGCGGTAGGCGTCGCCGTCGAGCACCCCGTAGTGGCCGTAGTCGTCGCCCTGGGGGCTGACGATGGAGCCGACGTAGCGCAGCGCCATGCCGAAGCCCCACGGGTCCTGCTCGTAGCCCAGGCGGGTGCGGGCGAAGAAGTGCGGGATGTTGTTCACGGTCACGCCCTCGCGGGTGTCCACCAGGTTGCGGGTGGCGTCGGCGTCCAGCTGCCAGTGCTCGCCCAGCCGCCACTGGCCGTTGGCCTCGATGCCGCGCACCTCGATCTCGCCGTCGCCGTTCACCCACTGGTCGCCGGCCAGGGTGATGAGGTCCTTTATCTCGCGGCGGAACAGGGTGACGCTGCCGCTCCAGGGTTGGCCGAACAGCGCGCCGCTGTAGTCCAGGCCCAGCTCGGCGTTGCGGCTGCGCTCGGGCTTGAGGTCGCGGTTGCCGATCTCGCTGCCCGGCTCGTTGACGAACAGCTGCTCGGCGTTGGGCAGCTTGAAGGCGGTGCCCAGCTGGCCGCGCAGCTTGAGCTGGTCGCTGAGGTCGTAGAGCGAGGTGAGCATCCACACGGTGGCGCCCTCGCCGCCGCTCATTTCCTCGCGGCGCACGCCCAGGCTGGGGTGCCAGTTCGGCAGCAGGTCCAGCTGCGGGCGCAACTGCGCGTACAGGGCGTGGGACTCGGCCTTGTCGTTGTCGATGATCAGCACGTCGTCCTGGCCCTTGTACCACTGGTTGTCGCTGCCGAAGACCAGCTCGTGGCCGCCGGCCAGGCGCGCCTTGCCCTCCAGCTGCGTGCCCCAGTCAGTGAAGCCCCAGTAGTCGTTGTGGTTGAGCGTGCGGGTACCGCCGCCGGCGAGGTTGTAGATGCGTGTGTAGCGGGTGTCCCAGTCGTTCAGGTGGGCCTTGGCGAACCAGCTGAAGTTGTCGTTCAGGCGCTGCTCGAAGGTCGCCGTGGCGATCTGCTGGATGCGGTCGTTGCTGGTGTGGTGGTTGTCGGCCGGGCGGGCGAAGTCCAGGTCGGCGTCGGCGTACTGGTAGAACAGCTCCAGGCGCGAGCTGTCGCCGAAAGCCTGGATGGCCTTGGCGCCGAACACGTTGACGTCGTAGGAGCGGCGCTTGTCGCTGACGGTGGCGGTCATGTCCTGTTCGCGGAACGGCTTGTAGCCGTCGGAGCGGTTGTGGCTGACGTAGGCCAGCAGGCCGAGGTCGCCCAGGCCGTTCTCCAGCACCTTCTCCACCCGCGCATCGCCGTTGCGCCCGCGGAAGCTGTCCAGGCCCAGGTTGACCTCGCCGGAAGCCTCGCGGGTCTGCGCGCTGCGGGTGACGATGTTGATCACCCCGGACACCGCCTGGGTGCCGAACAGCAGGCCCTGGCCGCCCTTGAGCACCTCGATGCGCTCCACCGCGGTGGTCGGCAGGGTGTCCAGGTAGAGGCCGCCGTACAGACGGTTGTTCAGGCGCACGCCGTCGAGCAGGATCAGGGTGTCGTCGTTGCGCCCGCCCAGCAGCGAGTAGGTGCCGTAGTCGAAGGGACCGTTCTTCGGCGCCACGAACAGGCCGGGCACGTACATCTGCAGCACGCGGGTGATGTCGGCGCTGGGGCCGGCGCGCTCGATCTGCTCGCGCTCGATGACTTCGAGCTTGCTGCCGTAGCGGGCCATCTCGGCGACGGTGGTGGACTCCACCGAAGGGGCGCTGACGATTTCGTCGCGCAGGCCCAGGGGCTCGGCGTTCAGGCAAGGGCTCAGGCACAGGCCGGCGAGCCAGGGGGCAAGCCGAAGTGCGGATTCGGAAGAAGGGAAGTGCAAGGTGATCGCCTCGAAACGGGAATTTCGCAGGCGGCGCAGCGAGTTCCGGCGCGAGCGCGTCCGGAATCCGGCTCACGCCCGCCCACCGCGGGTTTGCCAACAACGCTCCAGGCCGGTCTCCGGGCTTGCGAGGGTTCTGGAGCATCCGCCTTCCCATGCCTGAGCACAGTGGCCTCGTGGATGCCCCGCTCGCTTACCGTTGCGGGGGCAGCGCCGGACTGATCGCCAAGGGCGACGCACCGGCTTCCCGTTTCACCTCACGCACGGCGGCGTGAGGCACCTGGAACGGCCCGCATCTGACCATTGGTGCGGCGGGGCGTCAAGGGCAGCCCTTTACAGCATGCTTCCGCTTCCGGGCACAGCCCGTGATGCCTTTCCTTCCGCCGTGGAAGCTTTCCGCTATCATCGGCGGACCTTTCCCGACGCTCGAAAAGGACCTCCCATGTCGGTTTCCTCCCTGGTCACCCTGCTCGTCCTCGCCGTGCTGTTCTTCGGCGTCATCGCCATCTACAACCGCCTGGTGAACCTGCGCGCCCGCTACCGCAACGCCTTCGCGCAGATCGAGGTGCAGCTCAAGCGGCGCTACGACCTGATCCCCAACCTGGTGGAAACCGCCAAGGCCTACCTCAAGCACGAGCGGGAAACCCTGGAGGCGGTGATCGCCGCGCGCAATGCCGCGGTGGCCGGGCTCAAGGCCGCCGCCAGCCAGCCCGGCGCCGCCGCCGGCCTGGCCCAGCTGGCCAACGCCGAGGGCGCCCTGGGCGGCGCGCTGGGGCGGCTCAACGTGACCATGGAGGCCTACCCGGACCTCAAGGCCTCGCAGAACCTGCAGCAGCTCACCGAGGAGCTGTCGAGCACCGAGAACAAGGTGGCCTTCGCCCGCCAGGCCTACAACGACGCGGTGATGGAGTACAACGCCTACCGCCAGTCGTTCCCCGCCGTGGTGCTGGCGGCGAATTTCGGCCACAAGGCCGAGGTCGCGCAGCTGGAGTTCGCCGACAGCAAGCAGATCCAGGATGCGCCCAAGGTCGCCTTCTGACGAGCGGTGCGCGCGATGAACTTCTTCCAGCACCAGGACCGCGCCCGCCGCCAGACCGGCCGGCTGATCCTGCTCCTGGCCGCGGCGGTGGCCTGCCTGGTGACGCTCACCAGCCTGGTCCTGGGCTGGCTCTGGCGCCACATCGGCGAGCCCGCCAGCCACTGGACCTCGCCGCAGCGCCTGCCCGACCTCGAACTCTACCTGTGGGTGGCCCTGGTGGTGGTCGGCGTGGTGATCGTCGGCGCCTGGTACAAGCACCGCCAGCTGCGCCTGGGCGGCCGCGCCGTGGCCGAGCGCCTGGGCGGCCGGCTGATCAACCTGGACGCCCGCGACGCCGATGAACGCCGGGTGCTCAACGTGGTCGAGGAAATGGCCATCGCCTCGGGCACCCCGGTGCCGCCGGTGTACCTGCTGGAGGACAGCGGCATCAACGCCTTCGCCGCCGGCCTGACGCCGCGCGACGCGGTCATCGGCGTCACCCGCGGGACCATCGCCCTGCTCAACCGCGACGAGCTGCAGGGGGTGATCGCCCACGAGTTCAGCCACATCCACCACGGCGACATGCGCCTGAACACCCGCCTGGTGGCGCTGCTGCACGGCATCCTGCTGCTGGGCCTGATCGGCCAGACCATGGTCCGCGGCCTGTGGGACAGCCACCGCGCCGACGACGTGGCGCGCATCCGCATGCAGCGCAGCAACGCCGGCAATGACAGCGGCTCCGGCTCGGCCCTGGGCTTCATCGCGCTGGCCTTCGTCGCCGGCCTGTGCCTGTGGGTGCTGGGCTCGGTCGGGACCTTCTTCGGCAGCCTGATCAAGGCCGCGGTGAACCGCCAGCGCGAGTACCTCGCCGACGCCTCCGCCGTGCAGTTCACCCGCAACCCGGCCAGCATCGCCGGGGCGCTGAAGAAGGTCGGCGGCTACGGCTCGCTGCTCGGCGCCCTGCACCGCGCCGAGTTCAGCCACCTGTACTTCAGCGACGGCCTGGCCAACCACTGGTTCGGCCTGGCCACCCACCCGCCGTTGGAGGCGCGCATCCGCCGCATCGAGCCGGGCTGGGACGGCCGCTACCCGAAGCTGGAACCGCGCCTGGACACCCCGCTGGTGGACCGCGAGACCTGGAACGCCGCCCTGCGCGGCTACCCCTCGGGCGCTGCATTGGCGTCGGTCGAGGCCATCGGCGAGCCGGCCGGGGCGCACCTGGAGCAAGCGCGGCACACCCTGCAGCGGCTGGATGAAAGCCTGCGGACGGCGGCGCACAAGGTCGATGGCGCGCAGGCCTTGGTCTACGGCCTGTTGCTGGACGCCGAAGCGCTGGCCCGCGCCCAGCAATTGCAACTGCTCAAGCCGCGCCTGGAGCTGGGCGTGGCCTTCCAGTTCGACCGCCTGGAGGAGCACCTGCACGCCCTCGATCCGGGCCAGCGCCTGCCGCTGCTGGACCTGGCCATGCCGGCGCTGAAGCAGTTGGACGCCACCCAGGTGACGAGCCTGCTGGGCAACATGGCGCTGCTGATCAAGGCCGACCGCCGGGTGAAACTGCTGGAATGGACGCTGCTGCGCATCGTCGAACGCAACCTGCGCCCGGCCCCGGCGCGCATCGGCAACCTGCCGCTGACCGAACTGGGCGACGAGGCGGCGGTCCTGCTGGCCTTCCTCGCCGGCGTCGACGGAGCCGAAGCGGCCCATGCCGAACAGGCCTTCGCCCAGGCCTGGGCCAGCCTGCCCTTCGCCGTGCGGCAGCCGCCGCAGGCCGGCACCCTGCGCGAGCTGGAAGCGGCGCTGCGGCGCCTGGCGCAGCTGCGCCCGTTGCAGAAGCCGCAGCTGCTCAAGGCCATGGTCCGCTGCGGCGAATACGACGGGCGCATCAGCGTGGCCGAGGCGGAACTGCTGCGCGCGGTGGCCGACATCCTCGACTGCCCGATGCCGCCGTTGTTGGCGGATACGGCTTTTCGTAGGAGCGGACTCTGTCCGCGATAGCCGGAGGTTCCGGCGCGATTCGCGGATAAGATCCGCTCCTACGCTGCCCCGCCCGCGCCATTCCCATGTAGGAGCGCGCCCTGCGCGCGATTTCGCGGGCAGGGCCCGCTCCTACAGTTGTCGTGAGGCATGGAGTTTCCTCTCCGTCCGCGATTCGCCACACAAAAGAAAAGGGCCTCCGAAGAGGCCCTTTGTCATTTCGCCATCAGGCTCACGCGCCGCTGGCGACCGCGCCCTGCTCGCCCTTGGGCGCCAGGTCGAACACGCGGTACAGCACCACCAGCAGGACCAGGAAGGCCGGGCCGATGTAGAGGGCGATGCGGGTGTCCTCGAAGAACGCCATCAGCGCCACCACCAGCACCAGGAAGGCCATGGCCAGGTAGGAGCTCAGCGGGTACAGCCACATCTTGAACTGCAGCTTGCCGGCCTCGGCCGGGCTCAGGCCGCGGCGGAACTTCAGCTGCGCCAGCAGGATCATGGCCCAGGTCCAGATGGCGCCGAAGGTGGCGATGGAGGTCACCCAGGTGAACACCTTCTCCGGCACCAGGTAGTTCAGCAGCACGCCGAACAGCAGCGCGACTATGGACAGGATCAGCGCATTGCGCGGCACGCCACCCTTGGAGGTCCTGGCGAAGACCGCCGGCGCCTGGCCGTGCTGGGCCAGGCTGTAGAGCATGCGCCCGGTGCTGAAGATGCCGCCGTTGCAGGAAGACAGCGCGGCGGTGATCACCACGAAGTTGATGATGCCGGCGGCGGTCTTGATGCCCAGGCGCTCGAAGGTCATCACGAAGGGACTGCCCTGGGTGCCGATCTCGCTCCACGGGTAGATCGACATGATCACGAACAGCGCGCCGACGTAGAACAGCAGGATGCGCCAGAACACCGAGTTGATCGCCCCGGGGATGGTCTTCTGCGGGTTCTTCGCCTCGCCGGCGGTGAGGCCGATCATCTCCACGCCCAGGTAGGCGAACATCACCATCTGCAGCGACATCAGCACGCCGGTGATGCCATGGGGCATGAAGCCGCCGTTGCTCCACAGGTTGGAAATGCCGGTGGCCACGCCGCCGTTGCCCAGGCCGAAGACGATCATGCCGCCGCCCACCAGGATCAGCGCGAGGATGGTGACGACCTTGATCAGGGCGAACCAGAACTCGAACTCGCCGAAGGCGCGCACCGCGATCAGGTTGATGGTGCCCATGCTCGCCAGGGCCGCCAGGGCCCAGATCCAGCGCGGCACCTCGGGGAACCAGATGCCCATGTAGATGGCTACCGCGGTGATCTCCGCGACGCAGGTCACCAGCCACAGGAACCAGTAGT
This sequence comes from Pseudomonas sp. PI1, assembly GCF_000812405.1. Taxonomy (NCBI): domain Bacteria; kingdom Pseudomonadati; phylum Pseudomonadota; class Gammaproteobacteria; order Pseudomonadales; family Pseudomonadaceae; genus Pseudomonas; species Pseudomonas sp. PI1. The sequence goes on along the minus strand of NZ_JWMC01000042.1, from coordinate 50,851 downwards.
TCCAGCCGGTCAGGTAGCCGGCCAGCGGGCCGAGATAGTCCTGGGCGTAGCGGGCGAAGGAGCCGGCCACCGGGTTGTGCACGGCCATTTCGCCGAGGGCGCGCATGATGACCAGGATGGCCAGGCCGCCGATGATGTAGGAGAGCATGATGGCCGGGCCGGCCATCTGGATGGCCTTGGCGGAGCCGAGGAACAGGCCGACGCCGATGCAGGCGCCGAGGGCCATGAGACGGATGTGCCGCTCGTTGAGATCCCGTTGGAGATCATGGGACGACATGATGGTGCAACCTCGATTTTGTTGTTGGGTATATCAGCGGCGACTCGAAGCGCAATCGGGATGAGGAAGGCCCGCGACGGAAAAAGCGCCGCCACCGCGCCGGTGGGCACGGGGAGGATTCGTCTGGGGCCTTCCGGGACTGCACACCGGAAGAGGCTGCCCGCCCTTGTGGAGCGGACGTGGGCATTGCGGGAGTGAACCACTGAGGTCGCCGCGGAGTGTTGCACAAGATTGCCGGGGCGTCTGCCCCCTTATGGTGCGAACGAGACCAAAGGCTTACCCAGCCTCGCCCACCAGCTCGGCCTGGCTCAGCATCTCGTACTGCCCTTCGCCGGCCTGGCGCGCGGCCTCGATCAGCGCTGGCGAGGCGTCGATGCCCACCACTTCGCAACCCCGGGCCTCCAGCACCCGGCACAGCCAGCCTTCGCCGCAGCCGATGTCCAGCACACGATGCGGCGAACCTTCCAGCACGGCGCGGACGATGGCCTCGTCGGTGGCCAGGCGGCGGCTGTCGATGCGTTGCTCGCGCACCGCGCGGGTCCAGGCGCTGGCGTTGCTGTCCCAGCTGTGGCGGATGCGGGTGGGGTTGTCGGGCATGGTGGGGGTCCGAGGGGAAAGGGAAGATTCCATTTTAGGTTGTAGGAGCGAGCTTGCTCGCGAACTGTGTTTCCCGGTGGCGGCGGCGCAGGCCCCGAAGAGCGCCCTCTCCCTAACCCTCTCCCTGAAGGGAGAGGGGACCGTTGGGCAGACGCTGATGTTTTGGAGTCAGCCGGCTAGCACTTAGATTGCCGGCTGAAACCATGTCTGTTCTCGGCACGGACAAGCCCCCTCTCCCTTCAGGGAGAGGGCTGGGGAGAGGGGACAGCGTCAACCCCAAACACCGAAGCCGCCGGTTACCTCGTTCGCGAGCAAGAACTGGACGTCCCCCTCGCTCCTACAAAAGAAAAGCCCGCCCTCACAACCCCTTCGGCACCGCCAGCCCCTTGGTCGAGGGCCCGCTCTTCAACGGCTGCCGGCACCCCGCATCGCCGAACGGCCCGGACAGCCGCGTCCAGCCCTCCCCCGGAGAGGTCTGGCTGCAGGTCAGGTGGCCGTCCACGCGGCTCTGCCACAGGTAGAACGGCATGGGCGCGGCATGGGCGCTCAGGCTGGCGATCAACGGCAGGAACAGCAGGAACAGGCGCATCGGGTCGTTTTCCAGGTCACTCGTCGGGCATTGTCGCGGCTTGGGCCGGACGAAGGCACGACATTCAGCAGAATTTTCCCCGCCTACTACGCTCAAAGAAAGGGGAGGCCGCTGGCACGGGGGCTTTCGCGGCACCGGGATGGGTGCCGGTCGTCACGTCGGCGGAGACCGCTTACTCAGGCTTTCGCAAGCATGGGCAGGTCGTGATATGGCGCATACGGAGCATACCGGTCAACTGCATTCTCAACCGGGCGTGCCGGAGCCTGGCTTTTCCCCGAAAAAACCCAGCCACCACCGCTTCCTGCTGCTGTTCCTGTTCGTCCTGCCACTGCTGGCGGCGATGGGCGCGGCGCTGCTCTACGAGGCGCATACCTCCAAGCTGCAGGCCCGCGAGCTGGCGCGCCTGGCCGGCGAGCTGACCTGGCAGGTCGGCGCCGGTTCCAGCGACCAGGTGGTCTACCCGAAGGACGGCCCCTTCGACCGCCGCCTGGGCTACCTGCAACTGCCGGACTTCCTGCAGCGCCTGCACGACCGCGACTTCGTCACCCTCGACCAGGCGCGCTTCTCCCCTGCCCTGCTGCAATACGCCGGCTACGGCATGTTCCCGCCCTACGCCGAGAAGGCCCAGGCCGGCGTCGACATCAGCGACTGCCGCGGCCTGCCGATCTACAACTTCCGCTACCCGCAGCGGCTCTACGCCAGCTACGACGCCATCGCCCCGCTGATCGTGCAGAGCCTGCTGTACATCGAGAACCGCGACCTGCTCGACGCCAGCCGCCCCTACCTCAACCCGGCCATCGACTGGAGCCGCTTCACCCAGGCCGCCGTGGCCCAGGCCGGGCGCCTGGTCGGCATGGGCAACCACGCCCCCGGCGGCAGCACCCTGGCCACGCAGATCGAGAAGTACCGCCACTCGGTGGACGGGCGCACCAACTCCATCCGCGACAAGCTGCGGCAGATGGCCTCGGCCAGCGTGCGCGCCTACCAGGGCGGCGCCGAGAACCTGCCGGCGCGGCGCAACGTGGTGCTCACCTACCTCAACTCGGTGCCGCTCTCGGCGCAGCCGGGCTACGGCGAGGTCAGCGGCCTGCCCGACGGCCTGTGGATCTGGTACGGCGCCGACTACCAGCAGGTCAACCGCCTGCTCTCCTCGCCCGTCGGCCAGGGCGCCGAGCTCGAGGCCCAGGGCCGGGCGCTGCGCCAGGTGGTGTCGCTGATGATCGCCCACCGCCGCCCGTCCTATTACCTGGCGCGCGGGCGTAAGCCGCTGGGCGAGCTGACCGACAGCTACCTGCGCCTGCTGGCCCAGGCCGGGGTGATCGACGCGCCGCTGCGCGATGCCGCCCTGGCCCAGCGCCTGGAGTTCCGCGACCCGCAGAGCCAGCCGACGGTGCAGCCGCTGGAGCCGAACAAGGGCGTGAGCCTGGCCCGCACCCGCCTGGCCGGCATGCTCGACGTGCCGCTGTATGACCTGGACCGCCTCGACCTGACCTTCAGCACCACCCTGCAGGACGAGCTGCAGAACAAGGTCAGCGCCTACCTCAAGCAACTGGCCGACGCGGACTTCGCCGCGCAGATCGGCCTGTTCGGCGAGCACCTGCTGTCCAAGGACAAGACCGCCGACGTGCGCTACAGCTTCGTGCTGTTCGAGCGCACCGCCGACGGCAACCGCGTGCGCGTGCAGACCGACAGCACCGACCAGCCCTTCGACATCAACGAGGGCAGCAAGCTGGAGCTGGGCTCCACCGCCAAGCTGCGGGTGCTGTCCAACTACCTGGAGCGCATCGCCGACCAGTACCGCGCCTACAACGGCAAGCCCGCCGCCGAGCTGCGCAAGGTGCCGGTGGAGCCGCTGGACTTCATCAGCCGCTGGTCCATCGACTACCTGATCGCCAACCCCAACGCCGACCTCTCGGCCATGCTCGCCGCGGCCATGCAGCGCAAGTACTCGGCCAGCCCCTACGAGAGCTTCTTCACCGGCGGCGGCGTGCACACCTTCTCCAACTTCCGCAAGGAGGACAACGGGCGCATCCCCACCCTGCTCGAAGCCCTGCGCGAATCCATCAACCTGCCCTTCGTGCGCCTGCTGCGCGACCTGGTGCGCCACGACATGTACCAGAAGGACGGCAACAAGCTGACCGTGCTGCAGGACGACAAGGACCCGCGCCGCCAGCTGTACCTGGACCGCTTCGTCGACCAGGAAAGCCGCGTCTACCTGCTGCGCTTCTGGCAGAAGTACCGCGGGCAGAACGCCGACGAGCGCCTGGACACCTTCCTCGACGGCCTGCGCCCGTGGCCGGTGCGCCTGGCGGCGATCCACCGCTACCTGCAGCCCCAGGCCGACCAGGCGACTTTCGCCGCCTTCCTCCAGGACCGCCTGAAGCAAAGCCACTACACCGGCGAGAAGCTCACCGACAAGCGCATCGCCGACCTCTACAAGCGCTACGGCCCCGGCGCCTTCGACCTCAACGACCAGGGCTACGTGGCCCGCGTGCACCCGCTGGAGCTGTGGCTGCTCGGCTACCTGCAGCGCCAGCCGCAAGCCAGCTTCGCCGACGCGGTGGCCGCCAGCAACGCCGAGCGCAAGCAGGTCTACGGCTGGCTGTACAAGTCGCGCTACAAGGCCGCCCGCGACAAGCGCATCCGCATCATGCTGGAGGTGGAGGCCTTCCTCGACATCCACCAACAGTGGAAACAGCTGGGCTACCCCTTCGACCATCTGGTGCCCTCGCTGGCCACCGCCCTGGGCAGCTCCGGCGACCGCCCGGCGGCGCTGGCCGAGCTGATGGGCATCATCCTCAACGACGGCATCCGCCTGCCCACCCTGCGCATCGACAGCCTGCACTTCGCCGCCGGCACGCCCTACGAGGTGAGCCTGGCGCCGCAGGCCAACGTCGGCACCCGGGTGATGACCTCGGAGGTGGCCAGCACCCTGCGCGACTCGCTGTCCCAGGTGGTCGACCAGGGCACCGCGCGGCGGCTGTCCGGCAGCTTCCGCCGCGACGACGGCAGCGCGCTGGTGATGGGCGGCAAGACCGGCACCGGCGACAACCGCATCGAAAGCTTCACCCGCGGCGGGGCGGTGAAAAGCTCGCGCTCGCTGAACCGCACCGCGACCTTCGTGTTCTACCTCGGCCCGCGGCACTTCGGCACCCTCACCGCCTACGTGGCCGGCAGCGCATCGAGCAACTTCAAGTTCACCTCGGCGCTGCCGGTGCAGGTGCTCAAGGGCATGGCGCCGATGCTGCAGCACTACCTGGAGCCGGGCACCGAGTGCCACGCGCCCCAGGACACCCTGCGGGTGAGCTGGCTATGAGGCCGCGCGCCGCCGCGGCCTGAACCCGGGACAGGCCAGGGAAGCACGGCGCCAAGGGTTCGGCGCCGGGAGGTCCGGCCGGCCGTCAGCATGACCTGGCGCGGCGCCCCTTGCCGCGCGGGTCCGGAGCCGGAGGGCACCGCCATGCCGCGCCGCCATGGGAACCTCAGGGCCCAGGAACAGGCGTTGCTGCGCCAGCGCCGCGCCCAGGCCGGCATCGACGTGCCGAGCGACTTCAGCTGGGGCCTGGCCCTCTCCGGCGGCGGCGTGCGCAGCGCCACCTTCAACTTCGGCCTGCTGCGGGCGCTGGCGAAGAACCACGTGCTCAAGCGCTTCGACTACCTCTCCACGGTGTCCGGCGGCGGCTACGTCGGCGCCATGCTCGGCCGCCTGTACGGCCCCGCCCAGGGCGCCCGCGAGGTGGAGAACGGCCTGGCGGCGGACGACTCGCTGCTGCTCTGGTGGCTGCGCAACAACGGCCGCTACCTGGCCCCGGCCGGCGGCCGCGACCTGCTGATGGCCGGCGCCTCGATGCTCCGTGGCTTCATGGCCACCCAGCTGGAGATCGGCATCCTGCTGCTGTGCATCGGCATGTTCACGGTGCTGCCCCACGTGCTGCTGGCGCTGCTGGGCACGCCGCCGGTGTTCCTCGGCAACCTCTGGTCGCTGTGGTTCCTCGTCGTGCCGCTGTTGCTGCTGGCCGCCGGGGCGCTGTGCTGGGCCTACTGGTTCAGCCGCGATCGCCAGGACCACGCCCTGCGCGACCTGCTCTCGGTGCTGCTGGCCCTGCTCGCCGCGCTGGCCCTGGCGGTGCAGGGCCTGTGGCCGCAGTTGCAGAGCGACATCGAGCTGGGCCCGCGGCTGCTGGCCTACGCCGTTCTGGTCGGCGCGCTGCTGATCGCCCCGCTGGGCTGGCTGCTGCGCCTGCCGCTGCGCGCCTGCCCGCCGGAGCAGCAGCGCCTGCGCCTGACCCACTGGCTGGGCTGGGTGCTGCTGGGCGGCGCCGGGGTGTTGCTGCTGGGCGTTTGCGAGGCGGTCACCTGGCACTTGGTCGTGCGCCTGCGCGAGAGCGGCAACTTCACCCTCATTTCCTCCAGCGTGCTGGGCTCCACGGGCCTTGCCGTGGTGCTGCTGCGCGCCCTGCTGCCGACGCTGCTGGAGCGCCTGCGCCAGCAGGGCCTGCCGAGCGCCTACGGCAGCCAGCTGGCCAACCTGCTGGGCCTGGCCCTGCTGGCGTTCCTGCTGCTGGCCTGGCTGACGCTGCTGCAGGCCTTCCTCTACCTGGGCGGCAACCTGCTCAGCCCCGGCGCAGCCATGCAGCCCTGGCTGCCGCTGCTGTACTGGGCCCTGGTGCTGGCCGCGCTGGGCTTCTACATCGGCATCAGCGGCGCCAACCTCACCCAGCTGAACCTCGCCTCGCTGCACTACTTTTACCGCTCGCGCCTGGCCCGCACCTACGTCGCGGTGGCCAACCACGGCGGACCCGAGGCGCGCTTCCCGGCCTCGCTGCTGGTGCCGGCCGAGCGCCAACTGATCGAGGGCATCGAGTCGCTGCGGGAGATACTGCCCGGCGACGACGTGGCCCTGGCCGACTACCAGCCGCACGCCTACGGCGGGCCGCTGCACCTGATCAACTGCTGCATCAACCAGACCCTCGACGACCGTACCCACAGCTACAACGCCGACCGCAAGGGCGTGGCCCTGACCGTCAGCGCCCTGGGCGTGGAGACCGGCACCCACGGCCCGCGGCCGCCCCAGGGCATGGAGCGCAGCAGCCTGGCGCAATGGGCGACTATCTCCGGCGCCGCGCTGAGCACCGGCATGGGCTCGCGCACCAGCGCCGGGCTGGCCGCGCTGGTGTTCATGACCGGCCTGCGCCTGGGCTTCTGGCTGCCCAACCCGACGCGCGCCGCCGAGACCGGCTGGCGCGCGCGCCTGGCCAAGTACCTGGCCACCCGCGCCGAGATGCTCGCCCAGTTCCCCGGCCTGCGCGCACCCTTCTGGTACCTGTCAGACGGCGGCCACTTCGACAACAGCGGCGTCTACGCCCTGCTCAAGCGCGAGGTCGACCTGATCGTCGCCAGCGACTGCGGCGCCGACCCGCGCTACCTGTTCGAGGACTTGGAAAACCTGGTGCGCAAAGCCAAGATCGACTACGACGCCGACATCGAGTTCATCGACCCGGACAGCCTGGCGCGGGTCTCCGCCGGCGACGCGCGCACCCTGCTGTTCGGCACCCCGGAGTCCATCTCGCCGGATTGCGGCCGCGAATACCTGCTGCTGGCGCGCATCACCTACGCCAGCCACAGGCGCGGCACCCTGCTGGTGGTCAAGCCGCACCGCTGCGACTCGCCGCTGCTGGAACTGCCCTTCGACCTGGTGGGCTACGCCGACCGCAACCCGGCCTTCCCGCAGCAGGGCACCGACGACCAGTTCTTCGACGAAAGCCAGTGGGAGGCCTACCACCAGTTGGGCCTGGCGCTGGGCTCGGTGCTCAGCCGCGACTTCCTCCAGCGCCTGCCGGGCTGGGCCGACCTGGCCAGCATCGTGACCCTCACCGCAGTCGGCCAGCCGGCCCCGGCCAACGGCCCGAACCGCCGCCAGCGCATCGCCCAGAACGTGCGCACCACCCTCGGCGTGGGCCTTTCCGCCAGCCTGGTGGTGGCACTCTGGCAGGGCCTGGAGCAGTACCGCGGCAACATCGCCGACAGCGAGTCGAAGTACGCCAGCCAGTTGGAGGCCATCGCCGACCTCTACGCCAAGGGCAACAAGGTCAGCGACGCCCTGCGCACGCGCATCGGCCACCTGGAGAACTTCGCCAGCCGCAACGGCCTGTCGGTGGAGTTCGCCAGCGACATGCGCACCCTGTTCGAACGCGCCAGCGCGGCCTGCGCCAATGGCACCGAGTCGGCCGACTGCAACTACCTGCGCCAGCTCACCAGCGACCCGCACCCCAACAGCCCGGTGCAGCAATACTGGTTCGGCTTCACCCCGCTGCCCGAAGACAACCCGGCGCTGGCCAGCGCCCCGCCGCCTCCGCCACCTCCGCCAGCCGCGGCGCCGCCGGTCAGCGCCGAAATGGCGCCACCGCCCGCCGTCACGGCCGGCGCCGCGCCCGCACCCGCACCCGCAGCAGAGCCGATGGCCAACCCCTGCATGCGCGAAGGCAGGCGGCCGGTGGTGCTCTACACGCAGATCTACTCGGCCGACGAGCAACGCACGGCGCGGGACTTCCTCAAGCTGCTGGAAGGCAGCGGCATCAGCACCCCGGGCATCGAGAACGTGGTCAGCGCCGCCGCCCGCCGCGGCTCGCCGCCGCCATTGCCCTGGCCGCGGCCGACCTTCATCTACCACGCCCGCCGCGACGGCGAATGCGCCCGCTGGCTGGCCCACAAGTTCAGCGACAAGGCCGTGGCCCTGCCGCTGGCGGCAAGCCTGCAGGCCTCGCCCGGGGTCATCGAGTTCTGGCTGCCGGCGCAGGCGAAGCCCAATTGAGGTGACGCCGAAGTGCTCTTCGTAGGATCGAGGGGGACGCCTAGTTCTTGCTCGCGAACAAACACGGTGCCATGCGGTTCGCGAGCAAGCTCGCTCCTACGAGAAGCCATGTGCACCGGTATGGTCCGCGATAGCCGGGAGGTATCGGCGCGATTCGCGGATGAGATCCTACGCCACGCCATTCCCCTGTAGGAGCGCGCCCTGCGCGCGAATCGCGGGCAGGGCCCGCTCCTACAGGTTGCCGGGAGGCACGGTATCCGCCCCCCGTAGGAGCGGACCTTGTCCGCGATAGCCGGACGCCCCGGCGCGATTCGCGGATGAGATCCTACGCCGCCCCACCCGCGCCATTCCCCTGTAGGAGCGCGCCCTGCGCGCGAATCGCGGGCAAGGCCCGCGGGAGGCACGGTATCCCCCCGTAGGAGCGGACCTTGTCCGCGATAGCCGGACATACCGGCGCGATTCGCGGATGAGATCCGCTACGCCGCCCCACCCGCGCCATTCCCCTGTAGGAGCGCGCCCTGCGCGCGAAATCGCGGGCAGGGCCCGCTCCTACAGGTTGCCGGGAGGCACGGTATTCCTCCCCCCGTAGGAGCGGACCTTGTCCGCGATAGCCGGACGTCCCGGCGCGATTCGCGGATGAGATCCGCTCCTACGCTGCCCCACCCGCGCCATTCCCCTGTAGGAGCGCGCCCTGCGCGCGAAATCGCGGGCAGGGCCCGCTCCTACAGGTCGCCGGGGGCCGGGCCATCCGCTCAACCTTTCCCACGCACCATCTGCACGTAGAGCTTCTCCACCTGCTCCCGCGCCCAGGGCGTGCGGCGCAGGAAGGTCAGGCTGGACTTGATGCTGGGCTCGCTCTTGAAGCAGCGGATGTCGATTCGCTTGGCCAACCCTTCCCAGCCGTACTGCTCCAGCAGGCGTTCGAGGATGGTCTGCAGGGTCATGCCGTGCAGCGGGTCCTTGGGTTTCTCGCTCATGGTCGGGCTTCGTCGTCGGTGCGTAAGTGCGCGCACCTTAGCAGCAAGCCGCCAGGCGCGCAGCCCGGGCGCAGACAGGCGCCCGGCGCGCGGCGTAGAATGGCCGCCGCGACCGCCGCAGCCCCCATACCAACAACGATTCCTCTTCGCCCGCCCGCACCCGGCCATCGCCGCCGGGGCATCACGCGTGGCCGGGGGACTCGGCCTGAGCCCCACCCTCACTCAGGATTCCCATGCACAACCCGCAAGACACCCGCACCGGCAGCTGGCTGAACGTCATCGCCCTGGCCATCGCCGCCTTCATCTTCAACACCACCGAGTTCGTCCCGGTGGGCCTGCTCAGCGACATCGGCCGCAGCTTCGACATGCGCCCGGAACAGGCCGGGCTGATGCTCACCCTGTACGCCTGGGTGGTGTCGCTCACCTCGCTGCCGCTGATGCTGGCCACGCGCAACATGGAGCGGCGGCGCCTGCTGGTGACGATCTTCTGCCTGTTCATCGGCAGCCACCTGCTCTCCGGCGTCGCCTGGAGCTTCACCACGCTGATGCTCAGCCGCTTCGGCATCGCCTTCGCCCACGCGGTGTTCTGGTCGATCACCGCGTCCCTGGCGGTGCGCGTGGCGCCGCCGGGCCAGCAGGCCAAGGCCCTGGGCCTGCTGGCCACCGGCACCATCCTGGCGATGGTCCTGGGCATCCCCCTGGGCCGCGTGCTCGGCGAGGCCATGGGCTGGCGCGCGACCTTCCTGGCCATCGCCGGCGTCTCGCTGGTGGTGGTGCTCTGGCTGGCCCGCGCGCTGCCGCTGCTGCCCAGCCAGAACTCCGGCTCGCTGCGCAGCCTGCCGCTGTTGCTGCGGCGCCCGGCGCTGGTGGCGCTGTACGTGCTCACCGTGCTGGTGATCACCGCGCAGTTCACCGCCTACAGCTACATCGAGCCCTTTGCCCGCGAAGTGGCCGCCCTGGACAGCCAGCGCACCACCCTGCTGCTCCTGCTGTTCGGCGGCGCCGGGCTGTTCGGCTCGATCCTCTTCAGCCGCTACAGCGAGCGCTTCCCGCGCGGCTTCCCGTGCCTGACCATCGCCGTGCTCGGCAGCTGCCTGCTGCTGCTCCTGCCGCTGGCCCGCGAGCCCCTGGCGCTGCTCGGCCTGAGCCTGTTCTGGGGCGCCGCCATCCTGTGCTTCGGCCTGGCCCTGCAGGCCAAGGTGCTGCAACTGGCCCACGACGCCACCGACGTGGCCATGGCCATGTTCTCCGGGCTGTACAACGTCGGCATCGGCGGCGGCGCGCTGCTCGGCAGCCGGGTGGTCGGCGGCATCGGCCTGGCGCAGATCGGCAACGTCGGCGGCGCCCTGGCCATGGCCGGCCTGGCGCTGTGCCTGTTCGCCTGCTGGCGCTATGCCGAGGCGCTGCGCAACGGGCACAAATGAAAAAGGCCGCGGCCCCTTGCGGGACCGCGGCCTTGGCTACCGCTCAGCGGATCAGCGGCCGGCGGCGGGAGCCGAGGCCGGCAGGTGGGCCTCGCCGTACTCCGCCTCGGCTTCGTCGAAGCGCTGCTGCATGGCCCTGGACGGGGCCGGGCCGAGCAGGCTGAAGACCACGATGGCGACGCTGGCGAACAGGAAGCCGGGGATGATCTCGTACAGGCCGAGCCAGCCGAACTGCTTCCAGACGATCACGGTGACCGCACCGACCAGCATGCCGGCCAGGGCGCCGTTGCGGTTCATGCGCTTCCACAGCACCGAGAACAGCACCAGCGGGCCGAAGGCGGCGCCGAAGCCGGCCCAGGCGTAGGACACCAGGCCCAGCACGCGATTTTCCGGGTTGGCCGCCAGGGCGATGGCGATCAGCGCCACCAGCAGCACCATGGCGCGGCCGACCCAGACCAGCTCCAGCTGGCTGGCGTTCTTGCGCAGGAAGGCCTTGTAGAAGTCTTCGGTCAGCGCCGAGGAGCACACCAGCAGCTGGCAGCTCAGGGTGCTCATCACCGCGGCGAGGATGGCCGACAGCAGCACGCCGGCGATCCACGGGTTGAACAGGATCTTCGCCAGCTCGATGAAGATGCGCTCATGGTTCTCGGTGACCGCGCCGGCCTGCTCCGGGTTGGCCTGGAAGTAGGCGATGCCGAAGAAGCCCACGGCCACGGCGCCGCCCAGGCAGAGGATCATCCAGGTCATGGAGATGCGGCGCGCGGCCGGGATCGACTTGACCGAGTCGGCGGCCATGAAGCGCGCCAGGATGTGCGGCTGGCCGAAGTAGCCCAGGCCCCAGGCCATCAGCGAGATCACGCCGATGAAGGAAGCGCCCTTGAGCATGTCGAAGTTGGCCGCGTCCTTCAGCTCGATGGCGGCGAAGGTCGGCTCCACGCCACCGGTGGCGAACAGCACGATGATCGGGGTGAGGATCAGCGCGAAGATCATCAGCGAGGCCTGCACGGTGTCGGTCCAGCTCACCGCCAGGAAGCCGCCGACGAAGGTGTAGGCGATGGTCGCGGCGGCACCGGCCCACAGGGCGGTCTCGTAGGACATGCCGAAGGTGCTTTCGAACAGGCGGGCGCCGGCGACGATGCCCGAGGCGCAGTAGATGGTGAAGAACACCAGGATCACCACCGCCGAGAGCACGCGCAGGATGCGGCTGTTGTCCTCGAAGCGGTTGGTGAAGTAGTCGGGGAGCGTCAGCGCGTTGCCGTTGTGCTCGGTGTGCACGCGCAGGCGGCCGGCGACGAACAGCCAGTTCAGGTAGGCGCCGACGATCAGGCCGATGGCGATCCAGCTTTCGGAGATGCCGGAGAGGTAGATCGCCCCCGGCAGGCCCATCAGCAACCAGCCGCTCATGTCCGAGGCGCCGGCCGACAGGGCCGTGACGAAGCTGCCGAGGCTGCGGCCGCCGAGGATGTAGTCGGAGAAGTTGTTGGTGGAACGGTAGGCGGCGAGTCCGATCAGGACCATGGCCGCGATGTAGATCACGAACGTGACCAGTGTTGGCGTGTTGACGCTCATGGGGGCTCCCCTGAAGCTTGTTTTTATCCAGGCCCGGAGGGTAGCCCGGGCCCTTGCTCGTCGGGGCCGGCGCGGTTGGCGTCGGTCCCCCTGCCGTGCCCTTCGGCACGGCGGGGCGGCAGCGGCCCTGCGCAAGCTCCGCTACCACCCCTGTCGCCCCCCGTCGCGGTTGCACCACGCGGGCGGCTGATTCTTCGGCGCCCCCTCACCGTCCCGGGGCAGCCGTCGCCACATTGCCCGGCGCACGTCCGGGGACACGCGCGGGCGGCGGATTCTAGCGCAAGGAAAAGCCCTTGTTGCACCGAATCGCCGAACGGTTGCACTCAAGGTGCAACCCGGATGGGCGAATGGCGGAATCTAGTGGCACCCTGCCCCGGCATTCTTGCGAAAAGCTCTGGACTTGTTGCGAAAAACTCCAGGACGCCCGTCCTTCGCAGCCAGCGGCTAGCACTTTCGGATCTGAAAGCACTTGATTTTCAAACCACAGGGAATGTTATGTTATAACAACATAAATCAAGGCCGCCCCACCGAGCGGCCCGCCAAGCCCCTGCCTAGAGCCTTCGCGCAGCCCGGATCGCCACGGGAGGGGCGCGTTCTGCCCGAAAAAACCAAGGAGCCCCACGATGTCCCCGTCCCGCCCCCTGCCCCGCTGGCCACTCGCGCCGCTGACCCTCGCGCTGTTCGCCGTTCCCGCGCTCGCCGACACCCGCCCCGCCGAGCTGCAGCCCCAGGTGATCACCGCCAACCCGCTGGGCGAGGTGCAACCCGCCGCGCCCAGCAGCGTGCTGCAGGGCGACGACCTGACGCTGCGCCAGAAAGGCAGCCTGGGCGAGACCCTCGACGGCCTGCCGGGGGTGTCCTCCACCTGGTTCGGCCCCGGCGCCAGCCGGCCGATCATCCGCGGCATGGACGGCGACCGCATCCGCCTGCTGCGCAACGGTGTGGGCGCGCTGGATGCCTCGTCGCTGTCCTACGACCACGCGGTGCCGGAAGACCCCAACGTGGTCGAGCGCATCGAAGTGGTCCGCGGCCCGGCCGCCCTGCTCTACGGCGGCAACGCCATCGGCGGGGTGGTCAACAGCTTCGACAACCGCATCCCCAGCGAACCGGTGGACGGCGTGCACGGCCGCGGCGAGCTGCGCTACGGCGGCGCCGACACCACCCGCAGCGCCGCCGGCGCGCTGGAAGCCGGCGACGGCAACTTCGCCCTGCACCTGGACGCCGGCTCCCGCGAGTTCAACGACCTGCGCATCCCCGGCTACGCCCATTCCCGCGCCCAGCGCGCGATCGACGGCGACGATTCGAAGCACCGCGTCGAGAACAGCGACGGCCGCCAGGACAGCGGCGCCATCGGCGGCAGCTACCACTGGGACCACGGCTACGCCGGGCTCTCCTACAGCGGCTACGACGGCAACTACGGCTCCCCCGCCGAGGAGGACGTGCGCCTGAAGATGCAGCAGGACCGCTACGCCTTCGCCTCGGAAATCCGCGACCTCGAAGGCCCGTTCAGCTCGGTGAAGCTGGACGCCGCCTACACCGAGTACCAGCACAAGGAGATCGAGGACGGCGAGACCGGCACCACCTTCAAGAACGACGGCTACGAGGCGCGCATCGAGGCCCGCCACAAGCCGCTGGGCCCGCTGCAGGGCGTGGTCGGCGCGCAGGTGGCCAACAGCCGCTTCTCGGCCCTGGGCGAAGAGGCCTTCGTGCCGCACACCGAAACCGACAGCGCGGCGCTGTTCTTCCTGGAGAACTGGCAGGCCAGCGAGCGCCTGGCGCTGAGCTTCGGCGGCCGCGTCGAACACAGCCGCATCGACCCCGACGCCAAGGACAACGAGCGCTTCGCCGAGAACGACGGCAGCCGCAGCTTCACCGCCGGCAGCCTGTCCTCCGGCGCGGTGTACCAGCTGACGCCGATCTGGGCGCTGGCCGCCACCCTCAGCTACACCGAGCGCGCGCCGACCTTCTACGAGCTGTACGCCAACGGCCCGCACGCGGCCACCGGCACCTACGAAGTGGGCGATGCCGACGCGGACAAGGAAAAGGCGGTGTCCACCGACCTGGCCCTGCGCTTCGACAACGGCATCCACAAGGGCAGCGTCGGCGTGTTCTACAGCCGCTTCTCCAACTACATCGGCCTGCTCGCCAGCGGCCGCTACCGCGACGAGGAAGGCGAGGTGGTCGCCGCCGACAGCGACGAGGCCCTGCCGGAATACCTGTACAGCGGCGTGCGCGCGGACTTCTACGGCGTCGAGGCACAGGACCGCATCCACCTGCTGGAAAGCCCCTACGGCAACTTCGACCTGGAGCTGTCCGGCGACTACACCCGGGCGAAGAACCGCGACACCGGCCAGCCGCTGCCGCGCATCGCCCCGCTGCGCCTGAACAGCGCGCTGATCTGGGAACTGCAGCAATGGCAGGCGCGCCTGGAAGTGGAACACGCCGCCTCCCAGCACCGCGTGCCCGACGAGGAGCTCTCCACCGACGGCTACACCACCCTGGGCGCCAGCGTCGGCTATAGGTTCGACATGGGCGGCAGCCAGTGGCTGGCCTTCGTCAAGGGCGAGAACCTGACCAACCAGACGGTGCGCTACGCAAGCTCCATCTTGCGCGACAGCGTGCCGGCGGCGGGACGCGGCATCGAGGCGGGGGTGAAGGTGGCGTTCTGAAGAACAGGCCTTGGCCACACCCTGATCGCTACCAGGCACGGAGCCGCCATCAAAGCCACGCCCGGTTCAACCACGGCATGGCCGGCAAGGACGGTGTAGCGGCGGATAACCGCGAACGATTATTCACCCTACGTCACGGTCGAGCCTGGCGTAGAGCGCATAACGCCTATGGCGTTATCCGCCGCTTGGCCCTGGCCACACCCCGCTCGCTGCCGGGCACGGAGCCGCCATCAAAGCCACGCCCGGTTCAACCACGGCATGGCCGACAAGGTCGGTGTAGCGGCGGATAACCGCGAACGGTTATTCGCCCTACGCCACGGTCGAGCCTGGCGTAGGGCGCATAACGCCTATGGCGTTATCCGCCGCTTGGCCCTGGCCACACCCCGCTCGCTGCCAGGCACGGAGCCGCCATCAAAGCCGCGCCCACCCCACCTACCGCGCCGTTACTGCCGCATCCCCCGCCCGCTCACCAGCAGGCGGATGCAGAAGAAGTACAGGATCACCGTCGCCACCAGCATGAAGATCAGCGCCGTGCCGATCTGGATGTCCGACACCCCGAGGATGCCGTAGCGGAAGGCGTTGACCATGTGCAGGATGGGGTTGGCCAGCGATACCGTCTGCCAGAATTCCGGCAGCATGTGGATGGAATAGAACACCCCGCCCAGGTAGGTCAGCGGCGTCAGCACGAAGGTCGGGATGATCGAGATGTCGTCGAAGTTGCGCGCGTACACCGCGTTGACGAAGCCGCCCATGGAGAAGATGGTGGCCGTCAGCACCACCACCAGCACGGTGATGCCCAGGTGGTGCACCTGCAGCTTGGTGAAGAACAGCGACAGCGCCGTGACGATGACGCCCACCGCCAGCCCGCGCAACACGCCGCCCACGGTGTAGCCGAGGAGGATGGTGTGCGGCGACACCGGCGACACCAGCAGCTCCTCGATGGAGCGCTGGAACTTGCTGCCGAAGAAGCTCGACACCACGTTGCCGTAGGCGTTGGTGATCACCGACATCATGATCAGCCCCGGCACTATGTACTGCATGTAGCTGAAGCCGCCCATGCCGCCGATCTGCCGGCCGATCAGGTTGCCGAAGATGACGAAGTACAGAACCATGGTGATCGCCGGGGGCAGCAGGGTCTGCGGCCAGATTCGGGTAAAGCGGCGGACTTCGCGGTAGACGATGGTGTTCAAGGCCACCCAGTTGGCGCGCAGCTCGCTCATACCGCCACCTTCGACAGGTTCTTCTCGACCAGCGACACGAACAGCTCCTCCAGACGGTTGGTCTTGTTGCGCAGGCTCAGCACCTCGATGCCCTGCCCGTTCAGTTGGGCGAACAGGCCGTTGATGCCGGCCGCCTTGTCCACCTGCACCTCCAGGGTGTGGTCGTCCAGCAGCCGCGCCGGGTAGCCGGGCAGTTGCGGGAGCTGGGCCACGGCGCCCTTGAGGTCGAGCACGAAGGTCTCCACGTGCAGCTGGGTCAGCAGCTTGCGCATGCTGGTGTTCTCGACGATGGTGCCGTGGTCGATGATCGCGATGTTGCGGCAGAGCTGCTCGGCCTCCTCCAGGTAGTGGGTGGTGAGGATGATGCTGATGCCCTGCTGGTTCAGTTCGGTGAGGAAGTTCCACATCGAGCGGCGCAGCTCGATGTCCACCCCGGCGGTGGGTTCGTCGAGGATCAGCAGGCGCGGCTCGTGGATCAGCGCGCGGGCGATCATCAGCCGGCGCTTCATGCCGCCGGAAAGCTCGCGCGAGGCCGAGTTGCGCTTGTCCCACAGGCCCAGCTGGTTGAGGTACTTCTCGGCGCGCTCCTTGGCGATCTTCGCCGGAATGCCGTAGTAGCCGGCCTGGGTCACCACGATGTCGAAGACCTTCTCGAACTGGTTGAAGTTGAACTCCTGGGGCACCACGCCCAGGCAGCGCTTGACCTTCAGCGGCTCGCGGTCGAGGTCGTGGCCGAACACCGTGACCGTGCCGCTGGTCTTGTTCACCAGGGTGGAAAGGATGCCGATGGTGGTGGACTTGCCGGCGCCGTTGGGGCCGAGCAGGGCGAAGAAATCGCCCTCGGCGACGTCCAGGTCGATGCCCTTGAGGGCCTGGAAACCGTTGCCGTAGGTTTTCGTCAGTTGACGGAGGGTAAGCGCGGAACTCATGGAATTTCCCGTGGCTGGGCGGCGCATGAAAATGGAACAGCTAGATAAGGGCCCGCGCCGGCAAATGCAACCTTCGCCGGCGCCGCGGGCGGTTCAGGTCAGCTCGGTCATCACCGCGCTGCGGTAGGCCGGGCGCTCGCGCAGGCGGGCATACCAGGCCTCCAGGTGCGGCATCGGCGGGCGCTGGATGGGCATCTCGAACCAGGCGTAGATGAAGCTGCCCAGGGGGATGTCGCCCATGCCGAAGCGCTCGCCGGACAAGTATGGCTGGCGCCCCAGGGCCTGCTCGGGCACCGCCAGGGCCGTCACGCAGGCCTCGATGCCGGCGGCGATGGACGCTTCGTCACGCTGCTCCGGCGGGGTGCGCAGGGTACCCCAGAACACCGTGCGGAAGGGCCCGGCGAAGGTCGAGGTGGTCCAGTCCATCCACTTCTCGGCGCTGGCGCGCTGCTGCAGGTCCTGCGGGTAGAGGCTGTCGGGCGCGTACTTCGCCGCCAGGTAGCGGACGATGGCGTTGGATTCCCAGAGCACGAAGTCGCCGTCCTCCAGGGTCGGCACCACGCCGTTGGGGTTGAGCGCGCGGTAGGCCGGCTCGTTCACCACGCCGAAGGCGCCGCCGGCGTCGATGCGCTGGTAGGCCACCGCGGCCTCCTCGGCGCACCACAGCGCCTTGCGCACGTTGGACGAATTCTTGCGGCCCCAGATCTTCAACATGGCGTTCGCTCTCTTCTTGTTCGGAGGGTGGGCGCGACCAGGGCAGGTCGGCCGGTGAATCCAAGCACCCTACCGGTCGGCGCGGCAAGAAGAAAGGCGTGCGGACTGATGATGACTATCGATTGCCTTCATGCTTCGGCGCTTCGGCCTGCATGTCGCCGGACAGCGGCGTGGGGCCGGCGTCGAACAGGTGCGGGTAGCAGGCGCGCAGGTGGCCGAAGAACAGGTCCTCGGGGACGTCGGCGAACTGGCCGTGGTCGCACAGGTACTCCATGTGCCGCCGGCCGTCCTGGTCGAATTCGTGGAAGACGCTGTCCTGGCGCCCGTCGAATTCCAGCGGCAGCACGCCGAAGGCCTCGCACAGCTCGCGGTTGAATGCCGGCGTGGCCTTGACCCAGCGGCCGTCGAGGAACAGCTCGGTGTAGCCGTGCATGGCGAACACCTCGCTGCGCAGCATCTCCACCATGCGCCCGCTGGCCAGGTGGTTCTTCACGTCGGCCAGGCCGATGCGCGCGGGGATGCCGCAATGCCGGGCGCAGGCCGCCAGCAGCGCGGCCTTGGGCACGCAGTAGGACTGCCCGGCCTGCAGCGCGTGGCTGGCCTTGAGCGTCTGCGCATCGAGGCTGAACACATAGGGGTTGTAGCGGATGCCGTCGCGCACCGCGTAGTACAGCGCCACCGCCTGCTCGCGCGGCTGCGGCGAGGCGCCACGGTGCCGTTGGGCGAACTCGATCACCGCGGGGTGGTCACTATCCAGGTAGCGGCCGGGTTCGAGGTAAGCCTGCATGGGGGAATCTCCTTCACGGTTCCGGCCAGTCTAAACAGCCCGTCCGCGCACCGTGGAGGACGATCCGGCCAAGCTCGCCGAGGAAGGCGCCAACACCCGGCTAAGCTGTGAGGGATCGCCCCGTCGTTCGTCATGGAGGAAAGTGCATGTCGTTGCTCTGGTTGATCGTTCTCGTGCTCGGCGTCGCCTGGCTGGCCCACCGGCGCGTGGCGCCGGCCCCGGCGCTGGGCATAGTCGCCGTCTATCTCATCTTCATGGGCCTGTTCAGCCACGCCCACGGCTGGATGATCCTGCTCTGGCTGCCCTGGCTGGCGGTGGCCGCCGCCCTGGCCCTGCCCGACCTGCGCCGCAAGCTGTTCAGCGGCCCGTTGTACGCCTGGTTCAAGCAGGTGCTGCCGCCGATGTCCGACACCGAGCGCGAGGCCATAGAGGCCGGCACCGTGTGGTGGGATGGCGACCTGTTCAGCGGCCGCCCGGACTGGAGCAAGCTGCTGGGCGCCCCGGCGCCGCAGCTCACCGAGGAGGAGCAGGCCTTCATCGACGGCCCCACCGAACAGCTCTGCGCCATGGTCAACGACTGGGACATTTCCCGGCGCATGGACCTGCCGCCCGAAGCCTGGGCCTTCATCAAGGAACAGGGCTTCTTCGGCCTGATCATCCCCAGGGAATACGGCGGCAAGGGCTTCTCCGCCTTCGCCCACTCCCAGGTAGTGATGAAGCTGGCCAGCCGCAGCGGCGACCTGGCCTCCACCGTGATGGTGCCCAACTCCCTGGGCCCGGCCGAACTGCTGCTGCACTACGGCACCGACGAGCAGCGCCAGCGCTACCTGCCGGGCCTGGCGCGCGGCGAGGAAATCCCCTGCTTCGGCCTGACCAGCCCGCAGGCCGGCTCCGACGCCGGCGGCATGACCGACATCGGCATCGTCTGCAAGGGCCAGTGGCAGGGCGAGGAAGTGCTCGGCCTGCGCCTGACCTGGGAGAAGCGCTACATCACCCTGGGCCCGGTGGCCACCCTGCTCGGCCTGGCCTTCAAGTGCCACGACCCGGACCACCTGCTGGGCGGCGAGGAAGACCTGGGCATCACCCTGGCCCTGGTGCCCACCGACACTCCCGGGGTGGAGATCGGCCGGCGCCACGTGCCCCTGGGCGCGGCCTTCATGAACGGGCCGAACTCGGGCAAGGACGTGTTCCTGCCGCTGGACTGCATCATCGGCGGCCAGGCGATGATCGGCAAAGGCTGGATGATGCTGATGAACTGCCTGTCGGTGGGCCGCTCCATCTCCCTGCCGGCGGTGGGCACCAGCGCGGCCAAGGGCTGCAGCTACAGCAGCGGGCGCTACGCGCAGATCCGCGAGCAGTTCAACGTGCCCATCGGCGCCTTCGAGGGCATTCAGGAAGCCCTCGGGCGCATCGGCGGCAACGCCTGGATGATGGACTGCGCGCGCATCCTCACCGCCCACGCGGTGGACCTGGGCGAGAAGCCCTCGGTGCTCTCGGCCATACTCAAGTACCACCTGACCGAGCGCGGCCGCGAATGCATCAGCCACGCCATGGACATCCACGGCGGCAAGGGCATCATCCTCGGCCCGCGCAACTACCTGGGCCGCGCCTGGCAGACGGCGCCGATCTTCATCACCGTGGAAGGCGCCAACATCCTCTCGCGCAACCTGATGATCTTCGGCCAGGGCGCCATCCGCTGCCATCCCTTCGTGCTCAAGGAGATGGCCCTGGCCCAGCAGGAAGACCAGGCCCACGCCGCCCACGAGTTCGACCGCCTGCTGCTGCGGCACATCGGCTTCGCGGTGAGCAACGCCGCCAGCAGCCTGCTGCTGGGCCTGGGCTTCGGCCGCTTCGACCACGTGCCCGGCGACCGCCTGACGCGCCCCTACTTCCGCGCGGTGAACCGCCTGGCGGCCAGCTTCGCCATGCTCGCCGACTTCAGCATGATGCTGCTGGGCGGTGAGCTGAAGCGCAAGGAACGCCTCTCGGCGCGCCTGGGCGATGCCCTCAGCCACCTCTACCTGGCCTCGGCGGCGCTCAAGCGCTATCACGACCTGAACCACGCCGAGTACCTGCAACCGCTGCTGCGCTGGGCCCTGGAGGAGAACCTGGCGAAGGCCGAGGAAGCCCTGGCCGCCCTGCTGGAGAACTTCCCCAACCGCTGCGTCGGCTGCCTGCTCAAGCTCCTGGTGTTTCCCCTGGGCCGCCGCCACAAGGGCCCGAGCGATGCGCTGGACGCGGAGATCGCCGGCATCCTCGGCCGCCCGCTGGACGACCCGGCGCTGCAGGCGATCCTCTACGGCGCCTTCCTGCCCACGGCGCAAGACGACCCGCTGGCTGACCTGGAGCGCGCCCTCACCGCCCTGCGCGAGGTCGCGCCCCTGCAGAAACAGCTGCACAAGGCGCTCAAGGAAGGCAAGGTGCGCCCGGCGCCCGGCCAGTCGCCGATCGACGCCGCGGTGGCCGCGCGTGTGCTGGACGAAGACCAGGGCCAGCAGCTGCACGCCGCAGAGAAGGCCCGGCGCCAGGTGATCGACGTCGACGACTTCGCCAAGGAGGAACTCGGCCAGCCCGGCAAGGTCTGACCACCCAGAACCCTTCCCTACCCCATGAAGGGAGCAGTACGCCAAGGGCGCCGACACGGCGCCCTTGGCGTTTTCGCCCCGGGGGCTGCCAGTGCAGGCGGATGGGTGCACACTGGCAGGCAAAGGCAACCGGGAGAACGCCCATGCGCATCCTGCCCATCCTCCTCGTCGGCCTGGCCCTGGCAACCACGGCGCAGGCCGATTCCTGGCTCTACCCGAGCCGCAACAGCCCGCCACCGGCGCCGCTGGTCGACCTGGACGCGCAACAGCAGCAGATCGACAGCCTGCAGCGTCAGGCCGAACAACGCCGCGTGCAGCAGCAGGACCAGCGCCTGCAATACGAAGACCAGCGCCTGCAGCTCAAGCAGCAACAGCTCAAGGACCAGCAGCAGGCCCTGGAGCGCCAGCGCCAGCAACAGCGCCTGCAGGACCAGACCATCGAGCGCCAGCGCACCGACCTGCAGCAGTTCCGCCTGCAGCAACAACAGCAGCAGCTCGACATGCAGCGGCGGATGATCGACAACCAGCGCCGGCAGACGCAGTCGCGGCCGCTGCGTTGAATGGCGCCGCGCGGCGGGGCCGGTGAAACCCCTATATACTCCGCCCCCGTTTCAGCCGTTTCCGCAGAGGACCCCACCATGGCCAGCGCCTACCTTGACCACCACCTCGCCCTGCTGCAGCACCTGCGCATGATCCTCGGCGCCCTGGGCGAAGCCGAGCAGGTCCCGGAGGAGAACCACGGCCTGTTCCTCGAACGCTTCGACGAGCTGCTGCAGGAACTGCCGCGCGACCCGGTGGGCGCCCAGTACCTGGGCCAGGACCTGATTTCCCAGACCTTCCACCGCTACCCGCAGATCGCCCACCTGGTACCGCGCGACCTGCTGTGGTTCTTCGGCGGCGACTGCCTGCACTTCATGCCCGACGAAGAGATCGACCTGTACCAGCAACTGGACGAACGCCGCTTCGCCGCCGAGGAAAACGGCGAGCCCTTCGACTGGAACAAGGAAAAGGCTTTGCTGGCGCTGCCGGAAGACTCGGCCAAGCATTGAGCCGGCGCAATCGCGGATACGGGGACACCACGTAGGGCGCATAACGCCTACGGCGTTATGCGCCGTTTGGCCTCGATCCCCGGCGGTTCCGGGGTTGGCCTGGGCATTGGCAGAGAAGCACGATCGTAGGAGCAACTGTCTTGCGCCGAGGTGCTCTTCGTAGGATGGGTTGAGCTTGCGAAACCCATGCTGTTGCGGCGATGGGTATCGCTTCGCTCAACGCCATCCTACGAAAAGCCGTGCTTCCTGGAACCGTAGGAGGACTCCGTCCGCGATCCGGCCGCCAGTCCGCCCTACCCCTCCTCCGGCACCCGTATCCGGTGGCAATCCTTGATCTCCCGCAGCGCCAGGGTCGACTGGATCGACGCGATGCCCGGCTGCTTGCGCAGCACCTTCTCGACGAACTCCGCATAGGCGTCCAGGTCCTTCTCCAGCACCTGCAGGAGAAAGTCCGCATCGCCGGTGATCTTGTGGCAGGCCAGCACTTCCGGCAGGTCGCGCACGGTCGCCTCGAAGCGGTCCGAGGCATCGTCGGAGTGGGCGGCGAAGCGCACGTGGACGAACGCCAGGATGTCCAGGCCCAGGCGCCGGCGGTCGAGGTTGGCCTGGTAGTCGCGGATGTAGCCCTCCTCCTCCAGGCGCTTGCGCCGCCGCCAGCAGGGCGTGACGCTCAGCGCCAGGCGCTCGCTCAGCTCGGCGTTGGACAGGCTGGCGTCCTCCTGCAGCAGGCGCAGCATCGCCAGGTCGGTGGCATCCAGATCGGCCACGCTGGAATTTCTTTTCTTCATACCTCTCATCCTGAGTCTGTCTTTGCGCAGAAGCCTAGCCCATGCAGTCAGAAAGCACAGTTATTCCCGGCCAGCGGCATAGACTGACCCCAGGCGCCCGATGAACGCGCGGCGCTCCCACTCAGGAGGATGGCAGCATGACCCGTTATCTGGATGTGCAGGACGTTGGCCGACTGCTCGGCGAGGTCGGCCCGGGCGCGGCCATCCGCGCCATGGCCGGCTACATCGAGGCCGACTACCGACGCTGGGATGAATTCACCAAGTGCGCCCGCGTCGCCAACCACTCGGCCCTCGGCGTGATCGAACTGATGCCCGCCGACGACGGCAAGCTGTATGCCTTCAAGTACGTCAACGGCCACCCGCAGAACCACCGCGTCGACCTGCCCACGGTGATGGCCTTCGGCGTGCTGGCCACGGTGGACACCGGCTACCCGCTGCTGCTCGGCGAACTGACGCTGACCACCGCCGTGCGCACCGCCGCCACCTCGGCGCTGTTCGCCGGCTTCCTGGCCCGCCCCGACGCCCGAAGCATGGCGCTGATCGGCAACGGCGCGCAGAGCGAGTTCCAGGCCATCGCCTTCCACGAGCTGCTGGGCATCGAGGAAATCCGCCTGTTCGACATCGACCCGGCGGCCACCGCCAAGCTGCGACGCAACCTCGCCGGCCTTCCCGGCCTGAAGCTGGTAGTCGCCGACTCGGTGCGTGAAGCGGTGCGCGGCGCCGATATCGTCACCACGGTCACCGCCGACAAGACCAACGCCACCATCCTCACGGCCGACATGCTCGAACCGGGCATGCACATCAACGCCGTGGGCGGCGACTGCCCGGGCAAGACCGAGCTGCAGGCCGAAGTGCTGGAGCGCGCGCGGGTGATAGTCGAGTTCGAACCGCAGACCCGCGTCGAGGGCGACATCCAGCAGATGCCGGCGGATTTCCCGGTGATCGAGTTCCAACGCATCCTCGCCGGCGCCGCCGAGGGCCGGCAGAACGCCGAACAGATCACCGTGTTCGACTCGGTAGGCTTCGCCCTGGAAGACTTCTCCGCCCTGCGCTGGCTGCACGACGCGGCGCGCGAACGCGGCATCGGCCGCGACATCGAACTGGTGCCCCGGCCGCAGGACCCGAAGGACCTGTTCGGCCTGGTCCGGCAGCCCCAGGGCCAGGCCCTGCGCGCCGTGCGCTGAGCCTGGCGCGCCAGGGCAAGGGCCGGCTCACTCCAGCACGCTGAACTCGATGCGCTGGTTGCGCGCCCTGCCCGCCTCGGTGGCGTTGCTGAAGAGCGGCTGGCTGCGCCCGTAGCCCTTGGCCTGCAGGCGGTCGGGTGCCACGCCCAGTTCCACCAGGCGCGCCACCACGGCCTCGGCCCGAACGCGGGAGGCCTGCTGGCTGCTTTGCGAATCGTCGCTGTCGTCGGTGTGTCCGCCCACTTCCACGAGAGTGCCCGGCGGCGCCTGGCGGATGGCTTCGGCGGCTTCGGCCAGCACCTCGTCGCTGTCGCGGCTGATGGTGCTCGAGCGGTTGTCGAAGCGAATCCCCAACTGCGTCAGGGCATCGGCCAGTTGCCGGGCGCCGGAGCCCGGCGGCAGGCCGTTGAGGGCGGCCAGGGTGCGGTTCCAAAGCCCCAGGAATTCGAAGCCGCCGAAGGTCTCGCGCAATTTCTGCGACAGCTCGATGCGCTGCCCCTGGCTCAGCGCGGTGGAATCCATGCGGATGCGCTCGCCGTTGAAGCCCAGCTTGAGCCCCTCGACCTTCAGTTCCGGCAGCAGCTCCAGCAGTCCGTCGAGCCAGGCCGCGGGGCTGGTTTGCCGCTTGACCAGGATGTCGCCCCGCAGGCGCTCCGCGCCGAAGACCTCCTTCAGCCGCCCCAGCAGCGCCGCGCGCTCGTCGATGCTGGTGAGCTGGCCATTGATGCGCACCTTGCCCTCGCGCAGTTCGAGCATGAAGCGCGGCGCCTCCAGCACCGGGCTGGCCTTGGGCTGCGGAGCCACCTCCACGGCTGCCGCCACCCGCGCCTGGGCCACGGGCGTGGACGAGCAATGGCGGAACGACAGCACCATGGTGAGCAACGACAGCACCAGCAGCGCGCCCAACCAGGGCGCCAGCCCACGCTTCGCCTCCGGTCGCGGCCCGGCCGGCTCGCCGATCGCCTCCGGCCGCAGCGCCGGCAGCAATTCGGCGGTGTCGGCCATCAGCACAGTCAGCCCCTCGGCTCCGGCCTGCGCCGCACCACCGGCGGCGTCCAGCCCGGCCAGCAGTTCCGGCAGGCAGGCGGCGACCACCTCCTCCAGCCCCTCGTCGGACAGCCCCAGCTGCCGGGCGAAGCGGCCCAGCGTGCCGGCGTCGAACACCTGCTCCAGCTGGGCGCGGTCGGGCGCCTGCGCAGGGGGGCCACCCTGCAGCCAGGCGCCCAGTCCCTGCCGGCGCAGGTGCTGGACGAAACCGGCCCAGCCGCCGCGCTGCTCGTCGAGCACCAGGTGCGCCAGCAGGCCCAGGAGCTTCCCGGCGTTTTCCGGCGCCAGGCCGAAGCGGCGGACGAGCGTCTCCAGGAGCCGCCCAATGAAATCGTCATACATATGAAGAACTACTCGGAGAATATCCATCGACCCGTGCCAGGCATTGCGGCCACACGGTCCCTGCAATGCTGCCCAGGCGCCGATGCGCGCCGGGGAAGCCGGCGCTATCAGAGCAAATCCCCCCGGCGGACCAAATAAGGGCAATCCGAATTCGCTGCCCGGCGCCGGCATTGCCCGGGGGCGAGGAAACGTCTCACCGGCGCCCGCGCCTGCGCCTTATTCCACCGGCCGGGCAAGCCTTGCCAAGCTGGCCGGAACACTTCGCCAAGGCGCTATCGCAGGACCTCCCCATGCCGCACCTCCCACCGATGACCACCAGCCATGGAGGGCTGCGGCTGCGCTCGGGCAGCATCCTCGCCCTGCTGCTGGTGCTGCTGGCGAGCCTGGCGCCCAGCAGCCAGGGCCAGAGCCAGGGCGGGCAGCGGACGGCGAAGGTCGAGGTGGAAAGCTTCGTGCGCCGGCTGTACGGCGACGAAGGCCCCGGGGCGCTGTCCGGCGATATCGGCGAGGCGCGCGCCCGGCGCTGGCTGAGCCCGGCGCTGGCGCGGGCGCTGAAGGCCTATCGCGCCGCCCGCAACGAAGGCGCGGGGCTGCTGGAGAACGACCCGCTCTGCGTCTGCCGGCGTTCACCAGGCCTGGAGCTGGAGCAACTGCACGTCAGCCTGGCCGGCGAGGGCCGGGCCACGGCCAGGGTGATCCTGGTGCACGAGCAGTGGCGCCGCGGCGTGCTGCTGCGCCTGGTCAGGCGCGGGGGAGCCTGGCGCCTGGACGACCTCGCGCAACCGGCCATGCCCAGCCTGCGCCAGGCGCTGGAGCGGGAAACGCGGGGCAGCGAGCCGGCGCCTGCGGATAAGCGAGGGGACGGAAACGCAAAAAGGCTGCCCTGAGGCAGCCTTTTTGTGTGGATCACCGCGAAGGCGATCCGGATTGGAGCGGGAAACGAGACTCGAACTCGCGACCCCGACCTTGGCAAGGTCGTGCTCTACCAACTGAGCTATTCCCGCATCAACTTGTTGCAACCTCCAGCTTTCGGCCGGAGGGTAACGCCATTTCGCTTTCCGTTCACCGCCGGGGCGATGACCGAGAATTTGGAGCGGGAAACGAGACTCGAACTCGCGACCCCGACCTTGGCAAGGTCGTGCTCTACCAACTGAGCTATTCCCGCAATGGCGTCCCCTAGGGGACTCGAACCCCTGTTACCGCCGTGAAAGGGCGGTGTCCTAGGCCACTAGACGAAGGGGACGCGGCCCGGAACTTACAACATTCTTTCCGGCTTCTTCGCTCTGCCTTTCGGCTTTCGCGTCGAAGTGGCGCGCATTCTATGGAGCCTTTGGAGGGGCGTCAACCCTTCCGGAAAAATTTTTTTAAATCAAAGACTTCTGGTCAAATTTTGCGCCGCCGCTATGACCGGTGTCAGCGAGCCATTACACTCGGGAAAAATCCTTCAGGGAGTTTCCAAGGTGTCGCCACTCGTCATCACCGCCCTGGTCGTCGCCGGCATCGTCATTCTGATCGCCATCGTCTTCATCAACCAGCAGCTGGAAAACCGTAAGCTGGAGAAGGCCCGGGAGAAAGCCGACCTGCAGGATCGCTTCCGCCGCTGCGGCGCCATCGCCGAGAGCCTGCCCGGCCAGTTCATCTCCGCGGACCTCAAGCTGCTGCTCAGCCGTTTCGAACTCGCCCTGGGCGAACGCCTGCTCAAGCTGGAAAAGACGCCCCAGATCGCCGAGCGCGTCGCCGAACTCAACCGTCTGGTAAGCCAGGGCAGCGCCATGGAAGTGCGCAACGCCCCGCAGTTGATCCTCACCGAAGCCAAGGCCAAGGAAGTCCGCTTCCTTTTCGAGGGCCTGCACGCCCAGATCAACCGCTTCGCCCAGGACGGCCTGCTGTCGCGCAACGACGCCCAGCGCTGGCTGAAGGAAATCCGCCACCTGCTCACCCAGCTGCATATAGAGTTCTTCACCAACATCGGCCAGCAGGCGCTGCAGCAGGGCCAGCCCCGCCAGGCCCGCCTGGCCTTCGAGCGCGGCGTGCAATACCTGCAGAAGCAGGCCGACCTCGGCCGCTACCAGGCCCAGCTGAAGCAACTGGAACAACAGCTCGAACGCGCCAACGCCCTGGTCCTGGAAAGCAGCAAGCCCTCCGCCGAGGAAAACACCGAGCTGACCGAAGGCCTGAAGGCGCTGGACGAAGACGACATCTGGAAGAAGAAGAATCTCTACGACTGAGGAGACCCGCATGAGCCTGACCCTCTACGGCGCCGCTCTATCCCCCTTCGTCCGCAAGGCCCGCCTGTGCCTGGCGGAGAAGGGCCTGGACTACCAGCTGGAGAACGTCGACCCGTTCAACCAGCCGGACTGGTACGCCGACCTCAACCCGCTGCGACGCATCCCCGCCCTGCGCGACGGCGACGTCACCCTGGCCGACTCCAGCGTCATCTGCCACTACCTGGACGACCGCGATCCCCAGGCCACGCCCCTGTGCGGCGGCAACGCCCTGGCCCGCGCGCGGATCAGCTGGCTGGAAAAATACGCCGACTACGAAGTGGCGCCCCTGGCCACCTTCACCGTGTTCCGCAACCGCCTGCTCAAGCCGCTGCTGGGCAAGCCGTGCGACGAGGTGGCGGTGGAAGCTGCGCTGCAGGAGAAACTGCCGCCGCACTTCGACTACCTGGAAGGCTGCCTGGGCGAAGCCGAGTATTTCGTCGACGACCGCTTCAGCCTGGCGGACATCGCCGTGGCCAGCCAACTGGTGAACATGCGCCACGGCGGGGAAGTATTGGATGCCGGGCGCTGGCCGCGTCTGGCCGCGCACTTCCAGCGCATGCTGCAGCGCCCTGCCCAGCAGGCGCTTCTCGAGGGTGAACAGCGGGTCGTCGACAAGATTCGCGCGCGCATCGCCCAGGCGCCGGCCTGAATAGAAAGACGCCGTCGGTCGAGGCACGGCGTACATCCCCCGTAGGGGCGGACCTTGTCCGCGATAGCCGGAGGTATCGGCGCGATTCGCGGATGAGATCCTACGCCGCCACACCCGCGCCATTCCCTTGTAGGAGCGCGCCCTGCGCGCGATTTCGCGGGCAGGGCCCGCTCCTACAGGTGCGGGGGGAAATGCCGTGCCTCACGAAGCGCATAGGGGCACGGAATCGAGCGAGCAGGCCTGCGGCCCCCTCACCCTAACCCTCTCCCAGAGGGAGAGGGGACCGTTCGGCGTGCGTTGGTGTTTCGGCGTTAGCCGTCTAGCGCAGGGGTTGCCGGCTGAAACCAGGCCTTCTCTCGGCACGGACTGGCTCCCTCTCCCTCCGGGAGAGGACCGTTCGGCGTGCGTGGGTGTTTCGGCGTTAGCCGGCTAGCGCAGGGGTCGCCGGCTGGAACCAGGCCTCCTCTCGGCACGGACTAGCTCCTTCCCTCGGGAGAGGACCGTTCGGCGTGCATTGGTGTTTCGGCGTCAGCCGGCAAGCACAGGGATCGCCGGCTGAAACCAGGCCTCCTTTCGGCACGGACTGGCTCCCTCTCCCTCCGGGAGAGGGCTGGGGTGAGGGGAAAGCCCGAGCGCCGATGCCATTCCCCTGCGCGCGATTTCGCGGGCAGGGCCCGCTACAGGTGCGGGGGGAAACGCCGTGCCTCACGAAGCGCATAGGGGCACGGAATCGAGCGAGCAGGCCTGCGGCCCCCTCACCCTAACCCTCTCCCAGAGGGAGAGGGGACCGTTCGGCGTGCATTGGTGTTTCGGCGTCAGCCGGCAAGCACAGGGATCGCCGGCTGAAACCTGGCCTCCTTTCGGCACGGACTGGCTCCCCCTCCCTCCGGGAGAGGACCGTTCGGCGTGCGTTGGTGTTTCGGCGTCAGCCGGCTAGCACAGGGATCGCCGGCTGAAACCAGGCCTTCTCTCGGCACGTACTGCCCCCTCTCCCTCCGGGAGAGGGCTGGGGTGAGGGGAAAGCCCAAGCGCCGATGCCATTCCCCTGCGCGCGATTTCGCGGGCAGGGCCCGCTCCTACAATTCGTGCCTCAGCAATCGGTCAGGCGCAGGAAGATCTCGGCCAGGCGCTCGATGCCGGCCTGGTCCTCGGCGCTGAAGCGGCCGATGCTCGGGCTGTCCAGGTCGAGCACGCCGATCAGCCGGCCGTCCTTGACCAGCGGCACCACCAGCTCGCTGTTGGAAGCACTGTCGCAGGCGATGTGCCCGGGGAAGGCGTGCACGTCCTCCACCCGCTGCGTCTGGCGGGTGCGCGCCGCGGCGCCGCACACGCCCTTGGCGAAGGGAATGCGCACGCAGGCCACCTTGCCCTGGAACGGGCCCAGCACCAGTTCCTCGTCCTTGTTCAGGTAGAAACCGGCCCAGTTCAGGTCGCCCAGTTCGTGGAACAGCAGGGCGGCGAACTGCGAGGCGTTGGCGATGAAGTCGCGCTCGTCGGCGAACAGCGCTTCGGCCTGCGCCGCCAGCAGCGCGTAGCCACCCAGCCCGGCGCCGGTCTGTTGCAGGTCGATCATGGTTCTTCTCCTTCGAGCAATTGACGGCCCACCCACTGGCGGGCGAATTGATAGGCGCAGCGGCCGTTGCGGTTGCCGCGCCCGAGGGCCCAGCGGATGGCTTCCTTCTCCAGCGGCTCGTCCCAGGTGAAGGCCAGCCCCGAACGGCCGGCCAGCACTTCCACCCAGTGCCGCACCACGTCCAGGAAGTGCTCCTGGGTGAAGGGGTAGAACGACAGCCACAGGCCGAAACGATCCGACAGGGCAATCTTGTCCTCCACCGCCTCGCTGGGGTGCAGCTCGCCGTCGACCATCTTCCAGTTCTCGTTGTCGCTCTGCTTCTCCGAGACCAGGTGGCGGCGGTTCGAGGTGGCGTACAGCAGGACGTTGTCCGGAGCCTGCTCCAGCGAGCCGTCGAGCACGCTCTTGAGCACCCGGTAGTCGCCCTCGCCGGCGTCGAACGACAGGTCGTCGCAGAACAGCACAAAGCGCTGCGGCAGGCCGTGCAACTGCTCCACCACCCGCGGCAGGTCGGCCAGGTGGTCGCGCTCGATCTCGATCAGGCGCAGGCCGTCGCCGGCCAGCTCGGCCAGCAGCGCGCGCACCAGCGAGGACTTGCCCGTCCCCCGGGCGCCCCACAGCAAAGCGTGGTTGGCCGGCCTGCCGGCGACGAACTGGCGGGTGTTGCGGGCCAGCTGTTCGCGCTGCTTGTCGACGCCGAGCAGGTCGTCCAGGCGCAGGTCGAGGCTCACCTGCAGCGCCTGCAGGTAGCCGCTGCGGCCATCGCGGTGCCAGCGGGCGGCCAGGCAACGCTGCCAGTCGATGGGCTCGCGCAGCGCCGGGAGCAACGGCTCCAGCCGGGCCAGCACGCTTTCGGCGCGGGCCAGGAAATCATTCAGACGGGAATCCACGGCTTTCTCCCTGGGATCTTCAGCGTAGCGACGCTGTCGTTCGGTCATGTCACATGGATGGCATCGCCTCTGCCGACAGCCTGCCGGCTTGGGCTATGCTACGCGCCTGGAAAGCATTCTCGAGGCGAAGTACCGCACCTCATGGATATTGCGCTCACCCATCGCCTCTCGTTCAAGCAGGCCAGCCTGACGGTGCTGGTCGCCTTCATCCTCGGCACCCTGCTCAGCCTCATCCAGGTGGGCGTCGATTATGCCAGCCAGGACGCCTCCATCAACCGCGAAGTACGCGCCCTGCTGGACGTCAGCCACAACCCGGCGGCGCGCATCGCCTACAACATCGACGCCGAACTGGCCCAGGAACTGGTGGTGGGCCTGCTGCGCTCGCCGGCGGTGATCCGCGCGGAGATCATCGACAGCGCCGACGTGGCCCTGGCCAGCGCCGGCCGGCCACCGGCGGAGAGCCGCCTGCGCCCGCTCAGCGACTTCCTCTTCGGGCACATGCGCGTCTACGAGGAGCCGCTGTATATAGAGCACCAGCCCAAGGAGTCCCTCGGCGTGCTGCGCCTGGAGATCGACACCTTCGTCTTCGGCAACGACTTCCTGCGCCGCGCCGGCATGACACTGATCTCCGGCTTCGTCCGCAGCCTGCTGCTGTCGCTGATCCTCCTGGTGCTGTTCTACGGCCTGCTGACCAAGCCGCTGGTGAGCCTGATCGAGGTGCTCGCCCGCCACGACCCGCGCTCGCCCACGCGCCTGCGCCTGCCCTGCCCCAGCGGCCACGAGCGCGACGAGATCGGCGTGCTGGTGGAGGTGACCAACCGCCAGCTCAGCCACATCGCCGTGGAGATGGAGCAGCGCCGCGAGGCCGAGGACCGCCTGACCCGCTACCTGGCCGAGCTGGAGAACATAGTGGCGGCGCGCACCGCCGAGCTGAAAGCGGCCAACGCCCGCCTGACGCAGTCCAACCAGCAACTGGAGCGCGCCCGCCTCAACGCCCTGGACATGGCCCAGGCCCGCGCCACCTTCCTGGCCAACATGAGCCACGAGATCCGCACCCCGCTCAACGGCCTGCTGGGCATGCTCGGCCTGGCCCTGGACGGCCCGCTGAGCCCGGAACAGCGCCAGCAGCTGTCCATCGCCCACGACTCGGGCAAGGTGCTGGTGGACCTGCTCAACGACGTGCTCGACCTGTCCAAGTTCGAGTCCGGCCAGCTGGAGCTGGAGAAGATCCCCTTCGACCTCGCCACCCTGGTGGAGGACACCGCCAGCCTGCTGTCGCAGAACGCCGCCCCGGCGGTGGAGCTGACCTGCCTGGTCAGCCCCGACTTGCCTGCACAGCTGGAAGGCGACCCGACGCGGGTGCGGCAGATCGTCAGCAACCTGCTCTCCAACGCCCTCAAGTTCACCCGCCTGGGCCGCGTCGACCTGCGCGTCGAGCCCTGGGAGGACGGCGTGCGCATCAGCGTCCGCGACACCGGCATCGGCATCGCCGCCGACGCCCTGCAGCGCATCTTCCAACCCTTCACCCAGGCGGATGCCGGCATCACCCGCCAGTTCGGCGGCACCGGCCTGGGCCTGGCGCTGACGCGCAAGCTCTGCGAGGCCATGCAGGGCGAGCTGAGCGTCAGCTCGCAACCGGGCCTGGGCAGCGAGTTCGCCGCGACCCTGCCGCTGCCCACCCTGGACCCCGCGCAGGCGCTGGAGCCCCTGAGCGGCAAGGTGGTGGCGCAGTGCCCGGCCGGCAGCGGCCTGGCCGAACTGCTGCAGACCTGGCTGCCGCGCTGGGGCCTGGACTACCGGCGCCTGGACATCGACGCCAGCCTGCTGGGCGTGGAGCTGGACGTGCTGGTGTCCGACTGCCCGGACTGCCTGGTCGGCCTGCGTCAGCACCTCAAGGACCGCCCGGTGCTGCTGGTCACCGCCTACGGCAGCTTCCTCGAGGCCGAACTGGCGCAGCAGTTGGCGCCCCTGCGCCAACTGGCCCGCCCGCTCAGCCGCGCCACCCTGCACCAGGCCCTGCAGCAGGCCCTCCGCCGCCCGGCCACACCGGCCCAGCGTCAGTTGCCGGGCGAAGCCCCGGAGCAGTTCGCCGCGCGGGTGCTGCTGGTGGAAGACAACCCGGTCAACCAACTGGTGGCCCGGGGCCTGCTGCAGAAGCTCGGCTGCCGGGTGCGGGTCGCCGCCGATGGCCAGGAGGCCCTGGATGCCCTGGCCGAGGAAGACTTCGAGCTGGTGCTGATGGACTGCAACATGCCGGTGATGGACGGCTACGAGGCGACCCGCCGGATTCGCCAGGCGCCGCGCTGGAAGGATCTGCCGGTGATCGCCCTGACCGCCAACGCCTTGCCCGACGAGCGCGAGCGCTGCCGCCTGGCCGGCATGGACGACTACCTGGCCAAGCCCTTCCACCGCGACGAGATGGCGGCGATGCTGGAGCGCTGGGCGCAGCCCCGGCTGGATGCCTGAGGCCGGCGGCGCCTTACGGCTCCAGCGCCAGCAGTTGCCCGAGCAGGTCGTCCAGGCGTCCGCGCAGCTCATCCATCGCATTGAGGTCCAGGCCGCTGGCACACAGCAGCGCCTCGCGCAGCGGCGCCACCTTCTCGCGCAAGGCGATGCCCTCCCCGCTCAGGCCCAGGTGCACCTCGCGCTCGTCCTGCCGCGCCCGCCGGCGCTGCACCAGGCCGAGCTGCTCCAGGCGCTTGAGCAGCGGCGTCAGGGTGCCGGAGTCGAGCATCAGGCGCTCGCCCAGGGCCTTCACCGTCGGCTGCGCCGGCGGCTTGTCCTGCCATTCCCACAGCACCAGCATCACCAGGTACTGCGGGTAGGTCAGGCCGAGCGCATCGAGCATCGGCCGGTAGCCGCGGATGATCGCCCGCGAGGCAGCGTACAGGCGGAAGCACAGCTGGTTGTCCAGCAGCAGCGCCTGTTCAGGTTCGCGGCGGCTCATCGCAGCAGCGCTTCGATCTCGGCGGTGAGTTCCTCCGGCTTGGTCAGCGGGGCGAAGCGCTTGACCTGGCTGCCGTCGCGGCTGACCAGGAACTTGGTGAAGTTCCACTTGATGCCCTGGCTGCCCAGCACGCCCGGCGCGCGCTTCTTCAACTGCACGTAGAGCGGGTGGGCGTCGGCGCCGTTGACGTCGATCTTCTTGAACAGCGGGAAGCTGACGCCGAAGTTCAGCTCGCAGAACTGCGAGATCTCGCCTTCGTCGCCCGGCTCCTGCTTGCCGAACTGGTTGCAGGGGAAGCCCAGCACCACCAGGCCCTTGTCGCGGTACTTCTCCCACAGCGCCTCCAGGCCCTTGTACTGCGGGGTGAAGCCACACTGGCTGGCGGTGTTCACCACCAGCAGGGCCTTGCCGCCGAAATCGGCCAGGGTCTTCTGCTCGCCCTTGATGGTCGTGCAGGGGATATCCAGCAATGCGTCGCTCATGGAACCGGCTCCAGGAAAGTGGGAGCGATCAAGATAGCTCGCAATTAAATTGCACACAATTTATTTACATCGAAAAAAGGCCCGCCGACGACC
The DNA here is from genome assembly GCF_000812405.1 of Pseudomonas sp. PI1. NCBI lineage: Bacteria > Pseudomonadati > Pseudomonadota > Gammaproteobacteria > Pseudomonadales > Pseudomonadaceae > Pseudomonas > Pseudomonas sp. PI1. The sequence continues at coordinate 16,392 of NZ_JWMC01000042.1, read as the reverse complement.
GGCGGGCCTTGCGTCACTCAAGCCTCGTCGCGCGGCACCAGCTTCAGCGACGCTGAGTTGATGCAGTAGCGCAGCCCGGTCGGCCGCGGCCCGTCGGGGAACACGTGGCCCAGGTGGGCTTCGCAGGCGGCGCAGCGCACCTCGATGCGGTGCATGCCATGGCTGAAGTCTTCCAGCTCGGCGATGGCATCCTTGGACACCGGCTGGAAGTAGCTCGGCCAGCCGCTGCCGGAATCGTACTTGGCGTCCGAGTCGAACAACGCCGCGCCGCAGCACACGCAGTGGTAGATGCCGGGGGTCTTGGTAGCGTAGTACTCGCCGGTGAAGGCACGCTCGGTCCCACCCAGGCGGCAGATGTGGAACTGCTGTTCGTCGAGCTCCTCGCGCCAGCTTTCCAGGGGCTTCTCGATCTTTTCCATCGCTGTACCTCGCAAGCTTGAAAAAAGCCCGTCCGCGCCCTTTCGCGGGAAACGGGCCGCACGTATGATGCGTGACGTCATCGTTGGATGCAGAATCTGCCGCACAAGGGATCATCTACGATAAAAAAGCCTTTTTATGGGCTTTTTTTCGTTCGTTTCTCCGTCAACCAGGCATTTTTTCAGTTTTACCGCCAGGACGCGCGACATTCCGCACCTCGTATAGACGCCAGTCTGTCACCCGCGTTACAGCCTGCCAAGCCAGGGCCGGAGCGCGGGAACCTTCATTTCGGGAACGCCACATCATGCAGGTCAGCAAATCGAACAAGCTCGCCAACGTCTGCTACGACATCCGCGGGCCGGTGCTCAAGCACGCCAAACGCCTGGAAGAGGAAGGCCATCGCATCCTCAAGCTGAACATCGGCAACCCGGCGCCGTTCGGTTTCGAAGCCCCTGACGAGATTCTCCAGGACGTCATCCGCAACCTGCCCACGGCCCAGGGCTACAGCGACTCCAAGGGCCTGTTCAGCGCGCGCAAGGCGGTGATGCAGTACTACCAGCAGAAGCAGGTGGAAGGCGTCGGCATCGAGGACATCTACCTGGGCAACGGCGTTTCCGAGCTGATCGTCATGGCCCTGCAGGCGCTGCTCAACAACGGCGACGAGGTGCTGATCCCCGCGCCCGACTACCCGCTGTGGACCGCCTCGGTGTCGCTGGCCGGCGGCAAGCCGGTGCATTACCTGTGCGACGAGCAGTCCAACTGGTTCCCCGACATCGCCGACATGAAAGCGAAGATCACCAGCAACACCAAGGCGCTGGTGCTGATCAACCCGAACAACCCCACCGGCGCGGTCTACTCGAAGGAAGTGCTGCTGGACATCGTCGAACTGGCGCGCCAGCACAACCTGGTGATCTTCTCCGACGAGATCTACGACAAGATCCTCTACGACGAGGCCGTGCACATCTCCACCGCCTCCCTGGCGCCGGACGTGCTGTGCCTGACCTTCAATGGCCTGTCCAAGGCCTACCGGGTGGCCGGCTTCCGCTCCGGCTGGATCGCCATCTCCGGGCCCAAGCACAAGGCGCAGAGCTACATCGAGGGCCTGGACATCCTGGCCAACATGCGCCTGTGCGCCAACGTGCCGAGCCAGCACGCCATCCAGACCGCCCTGGGCGGCTACCAGAGCATCAACGACCTGGTGCTGCCCGGCGGCCGCCTGCTGGAACAGCGCAACCGCGCCTGGGAACTGCTCAACGACATCCCCGGGGTCAGCTGCGTCAAGCCCATGGGCGCGCTCTACGCCTTCCCGCGCATCGACCCGAAGGTCTGCCCGATCCACAACGACGAGAAGTTCGTCCTCGACCTGCTGCTTTCCGAAAAGCTGCTGATCGTCCAGGGCACCGCCTTCAACTGGCCCTGGCCGGACCATTTCCGCGTGGTCACCCTGCCCCGCGTCGACGACCTGGAGCAGGCCATCGGGCGCATCGGCAACTTCCTCGGCAGCTATCGTCAGTAACCATGGACCTGCAGATCGACGACTTCTACAAGGACGCCGCCGCCGGGATGCTCCTGCTCTACCAGGCCTTCCCGCGCAAGATCGCCCTGTACGTGGAAGACCTCATCGGCCGCGAGGAGCATGACGAGTTCGGCCTGCCCAGCAAGCGTCACCAGGCCTGCCTGGGCGCGCTGCTGTGGCTGGCCGAGGAAGGCTACCTGCGCTACGACAGCTGCATCCGCCACGAAGCCCTGGACCAGGCCGTGCTCAGCGAAAAAGGCTTCCTGCGCCTGAGCCGCGCCCTGCCCCGCGGCAGCGATGACGACGCGCAGCTGCCCGCCAGCGTGCGACGCCAGCAGGCCACCCTCGCGCAGCAACTGCGCGACGCGCTGGCCGATGCGCACAGCGAACGCATCTCGCGCCTGGCCCGGCTACTCTTCGAATGTGCTGGCGTGGAAAAAGAGACATAGTTTGAAATAGTCCCCACGTTGAATCGCCTAGGGGCCGACCGTATATACCCCGCATAATCCAGCCCGGCCCCGGAGCGCGCACGCCCGGGGCACCGGCGCGCCCCTGCGCGCCGTGCGCCCAAGTCGCGAGGAGAAGTCTTACCCATGATGCGCATCCTGCTGTTCCTGGCCACCAACCTGGCGGTCGTGCTCGTCGCCAGCATCACCCTGAGCCTGCTCGGCTTCAACGGGGTCATGGCCGCCAACGGCGTCGACCTCAACCTGCAAGCGCTGCTGGTCTACTGTGCCGTCTTCGGCTTCGCCGGCTCGATCATCTCGCTGTTCCTGTCCAAGTGGATGGCCAAGACCACCACCGGCACGGAAATCATCAGCCAGCCGCGCACCCGCCACGAGCAGTGGCTGCTGCAGACCGTCGAGCAGCTCTCGCGCGAAGCCGGCATCAAGATGCCCGAGGTGGGGATCTTCCCGGCCTACGAGGCCAACGCCTTCGCCACCGGCTGGAACCGCAACGACGCCCTGGTGGCCGTCAGCCAGGGCCTGCTCGAGCGCTTCTCGCCGGATGAAGTGCGCGCGGTGCTCGCCCACGAGATCGGCCACGTGGCCAATGGCGACATGGTCACCCTGGCGCTGATCCAGGGCGTGGTGAACACCTTCGTCATGTTCTTCGCGCGCATCTTCGGCAACTTCGTCGACAAGGCGGTGTTCAAGACCGAGGAAGGCCGCGGCCCGGCCTACTACATCGCGACCATAGTCGCGGAACTGGTGCTGGGCATCCTCGCCAGCATCATCGTCATGTGGTTCTCGCGCCGCCGCGAGTTCCGCGCCGACGCCGCCGGCGCCCACCTGGCCGGCAGCAAGGCGATGATCGCCGCGCTGCAGCGCCTGCGCGCCGAGCAGGGCGTGCCGGTGCACATGCCCGACAGCCTGACCGCCTTCGGCATCAACGGCGGCCTCAAGCACGGCCTCGCCGGCCTGTTCATGAGCCACCCGCCGCTGGAAGAACGCATCGAGGCGCTGCGCAACGCGCGCTGAGCAAGCAAAAAAGGGCGGCCTCGGAGCCGCCCTTCTTCTTTCAGTCCCGGTGCAGCCGGAACACCACCTCTTCCAGGCGCTTCACCCCGCGGTCGAGAAACTTCCAGTTCTCGCCCAGCACATCCAGGCGCTCCAGTTCCACGACCTGCCACTGCGCGAAGCGCTCCCTCACTTCATCCGCCGGCACCGCGAACGGCGGCCCGGACATCTGCTCCTGGGGGTATTCCAGGGTGACCAGCAGGCCATCCAGCGGTCGCGGCAGGATGGTGGACAGGTGCCGCGCATAGTCCTTGCGCATGTCCGGCGGCAAGGCGATGAGCGCGGCGCGGTCGTAGAGCGCCCGGCAATCGGCCAGATGTTCGGCCGTCAGGTCGAAGAAGTCGCCCTGGAGGATTTCCACGGCGCCATACCGGTAACAGCACAGCGCGCCACGCTGCTCCACCTCGGGCTGCCAGCCCTGCTCGGCGAAGAAATCCTTCACCGCGCGCTCGGCCAGCTCCACCCCCAGCACCCGGTAGCCCTGCTCCGCCAGCCAGACCAGGTCACGCGACTTGCCGCACAGCGGCACCAGCACGCGCGCGCCCCTTGGCAGGGCCAGCGCCGGCCAGTGACGAACGAGGTAGGGGTTGACCTCGGCGAGGTGGAAACCGATTTCGTTGCGCGACCAGCGCGCCTGCCAGAAGTCTTCGTGCATGGGCTCCATTCCTGCTGCGGTGCAGGCCGGATTGCCTGCACGGAATCGGCGGAGCGGCTCCGCCGGATGCCCATGATCGCCCAGCCGGGCGTCTGCCGCTAGCGACCGCGCAGCAACGCCGGCCGCAGCGGCCAGTGCAGCCAGCCGTGGCGCTCGGCCTGCTCGCGCTGCTCGACCACCCCCAGGCTCACCCGCCCCGCGCGGATGCGGCGGACGATGAGTTCGGTACCGTCGTCGAGCACGAAACGATCGCCTTCCCGAAGGATCAGCTCTTGCCTGAAGGCTTGCATGGATGGAACCTCGAACGCTGGAAACGACGACTGCACCGCGGGGCGCGAATTATCCTCACCCCCGCCCCTCAGCCAAAGAGACGCAAGCCGCAACTTGCTGTGGCTCTTTTCCGAGAATAGATGGCTTTGCGACGCAGCCGGCAAAAACGCCTCGACCCCGTCACAGTCGAGAGCGACCACTCGTATTGGAGCGGCCACTGGCCATCCAGGTTCCGCCCGACCGTCGCTTCGCGGCACAGCTTGATGGCATCGAATTAACGGATTGTTATGGTCGAAAACCCATACTGGATTTCGATCTATCCCAGCGGGAACATAACGCCATTCCCCTGGAGGTGTTCCATGCTCCCCACCCTGTTCATATCCCACGGCTCCCCCATGCTGGCGCTGGAGCCCGGTGCCAGCGCGGCACCTCTCCAGCGCCTGGCCGCCGAGCTGCCCCGGCCGAAGGCGATCCTGGTGGTATCGGCGCACTGGGAAACGCCGGACCTGCGCGTCACCGCCAATCCCCGGCCGGAGACCTGGCACGACTTCTACGGCTTCCCCCGCGCCCTTTACGAGGTCCAGTACCCCGCGCCCGGCGCCCCGGAGCTGGCCCAACGCGTCGTCGAACTGCTGGCCAGCCAGAACATCCCGGCCAGCCTGGACGCCGAGCGGCCACTGGACCACGGCGCCTGGGTCCCGCTGAGCCTGATGTACCCGGCCGCGGACATCCCGGTGCTGCAGCTGTCGCTGCCCAGCCGCCTCGGTCCGCGCCTGCAGGACCACATAGGCAAGGCCCTGCGCCAGCTGCGCGAGGAAGGCATCCTGCTCATCGGCTCGGGCAGCATCACCCACAACCTCGGCGAACTGGACTGGCACGCCGGCCCCGACGTGGTCGAACCCTGGGCCCGGGCCTTCCGCGACTGGATCGTCGAGAAGCTGGCGCGCAACGACGAAGCCGCGCTTTTCGACTATCGCCAGCAGGCACCGTCGGCAACGCGAAACCACCCCAGCGACGAACACCTGCTGCCGCTGTACTTCGCCCGCGGCGCCGGCGGCCCCGCCATGCACATCGAGCACGCTGGCTTCACCCTGGGCGCCCTGGGCATGGACATCTATCGCTTCGGCTGAGGCTCGCCACGAAGGGAAGGATGAGGCAGTCCATGCGGCCATGGCGATGGGTATCGCTTCGCTCAACCCATCCTACGTAGCGGCCCCGTAGGGCGCATAACGCTGCGGCGTTATCCGCTGATCGACTTACGGGTGGGAATGCCGGGCTTCAAGGCACCCTGTAGGAGCGGGCCCTGCCCGCGATTTCGCGCGCAGGGCGCGCTCCTACAATTGAAATCGCGTGGGTGGGGCAGCGTAGGAGCGGATCTCATCCGCGAATCGCGCCGGATCGTCCGGCTATCGCGGACAAGGTCCGCTCCTACGTTGCAGACGAGCACGGCTCGCGCCTACATGGGATGGCGTCGGTATGCGGCGGATACAAAAAAGGCGGAGCAGGTCACCCTGCTCCGCCTTTTCTCACAGCCGATGGATCAGTACTTCTCGACCTCGGCCTTGTCGCTCAGTTGGCGACGGAAGGCGGCGAAGTCTTCCTGGCCGCTGCGCGAGGCGAGGAACTGGCGATACATGGCCTTCTCCTGGTCGCTCAGGGTGGCGCTCGGCTCGCTGACGCCGTTCAGGCGGATCAGCACGTAGTCGCCATTGCCCAGGGTCACGCCGGCGAAGGTCGGTTGCTCGGCCTTGGCCGGGCGCGCCATGCGGAACACTTCCTGGAGCAGCTGCGGATCGACGCCGTCCTGGCCACGGGAAGCGGCTTCCACCACTTTCCAGGTCTGGCCGCTCTGGGCCTGGGCCAGCGGCGTCTTGCCGTCGCGCAGGCCCGCCAGCAGGGCTTCGCCCTGTGCCTTGGCGGCATCGGCTGCATGCTGGCGCTGCAGCACTTCGCGGATGGAAGCGGTGACTTCCTCCAGGGTCTGCTGCTGCGGCTTGTGGTGCTCCTTGACGCGCAGCACCACCACGGTGTCCGGATCCAGCTCGATGGCGCCACTGTTGGCGCCATCCTCCAGCACCTCGGTGCTGAAGGCAGCCTGGACGACCTGGCGGTTGGCGGCGACGCCCTCGCCGCCCTCGCGGCCGAAGGGCTTGCTGGTCTCGACCTTCAGGCCCAGTTCCTGGGCCGGTTGGGCCAGGTCGGAGGCTTCGTAGGCAGAGCTTTCCAGCTGCTTGGTGGCGTCGACGAAGCGCTGCTCCACCAGTTGGCTCTTCAGGTCCTGTTCCAGCTTCGGCTTCAGGCTGGCGAAGCTCGGGACTTCCGGCGCCTGCACGCCCAGCAGCTTGATCAGGTGCCAGCCGTACTGGGTACGCACCGGCTCGGACACATCGCCCTTGGCCTTCAGGCCGTAGAGCGCATCCTCGAAGGCCGGGTCGTAGACGCCACGGCCGGCATAGCCCAGGTCACCGCCATTGTTGGCGGAGCCGACGTCGTTGGATTCCTCCTTGGCCAGCTTGGCGAAGTCCTCGCCCTTGGCCAGGCGCGCCTTGATCTCTTCGATCTTGGCCTTGGCCTGGGCATCGGTCTGCTTGGCGTTGACCTCGACGAGAATGTGCGCGGCGTCGCGCTGCTCGGAGAGACCGGCGATTTCCTTCTGGTACTGGGCCTGCAGGTCCTCGTCCTTGGCGACGACCTGGTTGAAGAAGGACGACTTCTTCAGCTCGATGTAGTCGATCACCACCTGGTCCGGGCTCATGAACTCGGCCTTGTGGGCATCGTAGTAGGCTTTGATGTCGGCGCCCTCGACCTTGGCCTTGGACGGATCGGCCTTGAAGGTCAGGGTGGCGAAGTCGCGGGTCTGCTTCTCCAGGCGGGCGAAGGCCTGCAGTTCGTTGTCGGTGACGAAGCCGGAACCGGCGATGCCGGCGCGCAGTTGGCCGATGAGCATTTCCTGCTCGAGCATCTGGCGGAACTGCATGCGGGTGTAGCCGTTCTGGCGCAGCGCCTGGTCGAACTTGTCGGCGTTGAACTTGCCGTCGACCAGGAATTCGGGAGTCTGCAGGATCAGTTGGTCGACCTGCTGCTGGGTGAAGGCGAACTTGTCGTTCTGTGCGGCCTGGAGCAGCAGCTTGCGCTCGATCAGGCCCTTGAGTGCGGCGTCCTTGAGCAGCTTGTCGTCCAGGGTCGAGGCGTCGAAGTCCTTGCCCAGGCGCTGCTGCAACTGGCGGCGCTGCATTTCCTGAGCCTGCTGCAGCTCGGGGATGCTGATGTCATCGCCATTGACCTTGGCAGCGACATTCTCATGATGGGTAGCCCGGATGATGGCATCGAAACCGGTCAGCGCCATCAGCACGACGATGACACCGATGATGGTCTTGGCGATCCAGCCCTGGGAATTGTCCCTGATGTTTTGCAGCATGCGGCCCCCAAAAGCGGCCACGCACCTGCCGTCAGTGGCGGCGAGGCGTGGGTATTTAATATGCGGATATGAGAAAGGCGCATCCGAGGATGCGCCTTCTCGCAACTGGCGGAGCTAGCGGGCCAGGCCCGCGACCCCCGGCGATGCGGGATGGTAACCCATCCCGAGCGCCGCTCCGCGGCCGATCCGACGCTAGGCCGGACCGGACAGGTCAAGTCCAGAAAGACGCTTAGTTGACAGCATCCTTCAGGGCTTTACCGGCTTTGAAGCCCGGGATCTTAGCGGCAGCGATCTTGATCGGCTTGCCGGTTTGCGGGTTGCGACCGGTGCGGGCAGCACGCTCTTTGACAGCGAAGGTGCCGAAGCCAACCAGTACGACGGAGTCACCCGCCTTCAGGGCGCCAGTGACGGACTCGATTACCGCGTCCAGAGCGCGACCGGCAACAGCTTTCGGGATATCAGCAGATGCGGCAATTGCATCGATCAGTTCCGACTTGTTCACTCTAAGTCCCCTTATTTCTGTTGAGTATGTTTCTATGTGTTAGGTGTAAGCAAAAGCAGGTGCTGGTTTGCCAACTGACAAAGCAAGTGCCGCTTTATAACAAGGGCCCAAAAACAGTGTCAAGAAAGCCCCCCGGCTAATGCGTGCTGATTCGCTCCTTGGAATCAGACTCGCGTTTTTCATCCTTTGCAACCATCTCGGGAGCCGCATCGGGCAAGGGCTCCGGCGTGTATTGCAGCGCAATTTGCAGGACCTCGTCAATCCATTTAACCGGTTTAATAACGAGATCTGCCTTAATGTTATCCGGAATTTCCTTGAGATCACGGACATTTTCTTCCGGGATGATCACGGTTTTGATTCCCCCGCGGTGGGCCGCCAGAAGTTTTTCCTTGAGCCCGCCGATGGCCAGCACCTGGCCGCGCAGGGTGATCTCGCCAGTCATGGCGACGTCCGCGCGCACCGGGATCTGGGTGATCGCCGAGACCAGCGCGGTGCACATGCCGATGCCGGCGCTGGGGCCGTCCTTGGGCGTGGCGCCTTCCGGGACGTGGATATGGATATCGTGTTTTTCGTGGAAGTCCGCCGGAATTCCCAGACTTTTCGCACGACTACGCACGACGGTCAGCGCAGCGGTGATGGACTCCGCCATCACGTCGCCCAGCGAACCGGTCTTGGTCAGCGCGCCCTTGCCGGGGACGATGGCCGACTCGATGGTCAGCAGTTCGCCGCCCACCTGGGTCCAGGCCAGCCCGGTGACCTGGCCGATCTGGTCCTGCTGCTCGGCGAGGCCATAGCGGAACTTGCGCACGCCCAGGTAGTTCTCCAGGGTCTCGGTGGTGACCTTGGCCTCGATGCGCTTGGCCCTGGCCCCCTCCTTCACCGCCTTGCGGCAGACCTTGGCGATCTGCCGCTCCAGGCTGCGCACGCCCGCCTCGCGGGTGTAGTAGCGGATGATGTCGCGGATGGCCGCTTCGTCGAAGGTCAGCTCGCCCTTCTTGAGACCATTGGCCGCAGTCTGCTTCGGTACAAGATATTTCGAGGCGATGTTGACCTTCTCGTCCTCGGTGTAGCCCGGCAGGCGGATGACTTCCATGCGGTCCAGCAGCGGCGCCGGGATGTTCATGGAGTTGGCCGTGCAGAGGAACATCACGTCCGAGAGGTCGTAGTCGACTTCCAGGTAGTGGTCGTTGAAGTTGTGGTTCTGCTCCGGGTCCAGCACCTCCAGCAGCGCCGAGGCCGGGTCGCCGCGCATGTCGCTGCCCATCTTGTCGATCTCGTCGAGCAGGAACAGCGGGTTGCGCACGCCCACCTTGGTCATCTTCTGGATCAGACGGCCGGGCATGGAACCGATGTATGTGCGGCGGTGGCCGCGGATCTCGGCCTCGTCACGCACGCCGCCCAGGGCCATGCGCACGAACTTGCGGTTGGTGGCGCGGGCGATGGACTCGGCCAGCGAGGTCTTGCCCACGCCGGGCGGGCCGACCAGGCAGAGCACCGGGCCCTTGACCTTCTTCACACGCTTCTGCACGGCGAGGTATTCGAGGATACGTTCCTTGACCTCTTCCAGGCCGTAGTGGTCGGTGTCGAGAATGTCCTCGGCCTTGTCCAGGTCGTGGCGCACCTTGCTCTCGGCCTTCCACGGCACGTTCACCAGCCAGTCGATGTACGAGCGCACCACGGTGGCCTCGGCGGACATCGGCGACATCTGCTTGAGCTTGTTCAGCTCGGCGTTGGCCTTGGCCAGCGCCTCCTTGGTCAGGCCGGCGGCGTCGATGCGCTTCTTCAGCTCCTCGACCTCGTTGTGGCCCTCGTCGATGTCGCCCAGCTCCTTCTGGATGGCCTTCATCTGCTCGTTCAGGTAGTACTCGCGCTGGCTGCGCTCCATCTGCTTCTTCACGCGGCCGCGGATGCGCTTCTCGACCTGCAGCAGGTCGATTTCGGCATCCAGCATGGCCAGCACGTGCTCGACGCGGGCGGCCAGCTCGGTGATTTCGAGGATTTCCTGCTTCTGCTCGATCTTCAGGGCCATGTGCGCGGCCATGGTGTCGACCAGGCGGCCCGGCTCGTCGATGCTGTTCAGCGACGACAGCACTTCGGCCGGGACCTTCTTGCCCAGTTGCACGTACTGCTCGAACTGGCTCAGCAGGCTGCGGATGAAGACCTCGGACTCACGCTCGCCGACCGGCGCCTCGTCGATGATCGACACTTCGGCGCGGCAATGGGCGTCTTCGTCGATGAAACGCTCGACATGGCCGCGCTGCTCACCTTCCACCAGGACCTTCACGGTGCCGTCGGGCAGCTTCAGCAGCTGCAGCACGGTGGCCACGGTGCCCATGCGGTACAGGCCGTCTTCGCCCGGGTCGTCGTCGGCGGGGTTCTTCTGCGCCAGCAGGAGGATCTGCTTGTCGCTGGTCATCGCGGCCTCCAGGGCCTCGATGGATTTCTCGCGCCCCACGAACAGGGGGATGACCATGTGCGGATAGACCACTACGTCACGCAGGGGAAGCAGGGGCAACTCGACGAGTGTTTTCATGATATTCGGCTCTACAGCGGCACTTGGCCAAAAAAGATGGGGTTAGACCCTTGGACCTAAGATGGGGTTAGGCCAGGGAAAAAACAAGCGCGGTAGACGGGAAGGAAAAAGGGGGCCCGAAGGCCCCCTTTTCTTTATGCCTCAGGCGCAGCCTTGGCAGGCTGCTCGCTGTTCTCGTAGATCAGCAGTGGCTGGGACGAGCCGTCGATGACGCTCTCGTCGATGACCACCTTGCTGACCTCGGTCTGCGAGGGGATTTCGTACATGGTGTCGAGCAGGATGCCTTCGAGGATCGAACGCAGGCCACGGGCGCCGGTCTTGCGCTCCAGGGCCCTGCGGGCAACGGCCTTGAGGGCGTCCGGGCGGAACTCCAGGTCCACGCCTTCCATCTCGAACAGCCGGGCGTACTGCTTGGTGAGGGCGTTCTTCGGCTCGGTGAGGATCTGCATCAGCGCCGCCTCGTCGAGCTCGTCGAGGGTGGCGATGATCGGCAGGCGGCCGACGAACTCCGGGATCAGGCCGAACTTGACCAGGTCTTCGGGCTCCACTTCGCGCAGGGCCTCGCCGACCTTCTTGCCCATCTCCTGGCTGCGCACTTCGGCGCTGAAGCCGATGCCGCCCTTGGTGGAACGGTTCTGGATGACCTTTTCCAGGCCGGCGAACGCGCCACCGCAGATGAACAGGATGTTGCGGGTGTCGACCTGCAGGAACTCCTGCTGCGGGTGCTTGCGGCCGCCCTGGGGCGGAACCGAGGCGACGGTGCCCTCGATCAGCTTCAGCAGGGCCTGCTGCACGCCTTCGCCGGACACGTCACGGGTGATGGACGGGTTGTCCGACTTGCGCGAGATCTTGTCGATCTCGTCGATGTAGACGATGCCCATCTGGGCCTTCTCTACGTCGTAGTCGCACTTCTGCAGCAGCTTCTGGATGATGTTCTCGACGTCCTCGCCCACGTAACCGGCTTCGGTCAGGGTGGTGGCGTCGGCGATGGTGAAAGGCACGTTCAGCAGGCGCGCGAGGGTCTCGGCGAGCAGCGTCTTGCCCGAGCCGGTCGGCCCGATCAGCAGGATGTTGCTCTTGCCCAGCTCGACGTCGTCCTTGCGGTCGCGCTGATTCAGGCGCTTGTAGTGGTTGTAGACCGCTACCGCCAGGGTTTTCTTGGCACGTTCCTGGCCGATCACGTACTGATCGAGGATGGAACGGATCTCTTTCGGCGCCGGAAGCTTGTGCGCGCTACTCTCCGCCTGTGCTTCCTGCACCTCCTCGCGGATGATGTCGTTGCACAGGTCGACGCACTCGTCGCAGATAAAGACCGAGGGGCCGGCAATCAACTTGCGCACTTCGTGCTGGCTCTTGCCGCAGAAGGAGCAATACAGCAGCTTGCCGTTGTCCTCGCCGTTGCGGGTGTCAGTCATTAGATCGTTCCAGTCGGATAGGGCTTGAAACACAAGATGAAGGCAAATGCGGGCATTTTCAAGCCCGCGAAACGGCCGGTCGCCCGGCCGCGTTCGAGCGGAAAGACTCAGGCGGCCGAGGGGCGCTGAGTGTAAACCTGATCGATCAGACCATATTGCACCGCTTCCTCGCCGCTCATGAAGCGGTCGCGGTCGGTGTCGCGGGCGATGACGTCCAGCGGCTGGCCGGTGTGGTGCGCCAGCACCTGGTTCAGGCGCTCCTTGATGAAGAGGATTTCCTTGGCGTGGATCTCGATGTCCGAGGCCTGGCCCTGGAAACCGCCCAGCGGCTGGTGGATCATCATCCGCGAGTGCGGCAGGCAGTAGCGCTTGCCGGCGGCGCCGCCCGCCAGGAGCAGCGCGCCCATGCTGCAGGCCTGGCCGACGCAGATGGTCGACACGTCCGGCTTGATGAACTGCATGGTGTCGTAGATGGACATGCCGGCAGTCACCGAACCGCCCGGCGAGTTGATGTACAGGTGGATGTCCTTGTCCGGGTTCTCGGCTTCGAGGAACAGCAGCTGGGCCACCACCAGGTTGGCCATGTAGTCCTCGACCTGGCCGACCAGGAAGATGATCCGCTCCTTCAGCAGGCGCGAATAGATGTCGTAGGAACGCTCACCGCGGGCGGACTGCTCCACCACCATCGGCACAAGGCCACCGGCGGCCTGGATGTTCGGAACTTGCGGCATGAAGGTATTCGGCATGTCCGACGATCACTCCCTAATGAAATAGATATGTCTCAAAGACATAAGCCAGCCCGAGGGCTGGCTTATGACGATCGAACGAAGGGTTGGATCAGGCCGCCACAGGAGCTTCAGCAGGCTTGACCGCGTCTTCGTAGGATACCTGCTTATCGGTCACTTTGGCCTTCTGCAGGACAGTATCTACAACTTGTTCTTCCAGTACAACCGAGCGCACTTCGTTCAGTTGCTGGTCGTTCTTGTAGTACCAGGCGACCACTTGCTCGGGCTCCTGGTAGGCCGAAGCCATCTCTTCGATCATCTCGCGAACGCGGGCTTCGTCGGCCTTCAGCTCGTGCTGCTTGACCAGCTCGGCGACGATCAGGCCCAGGACCACGCGGCGCTTGGCCTGCTCTTCGAACAGCTCGGCCGGCAGTTGCTCGGGCTTGATGTTGCCGCCGAACTGCTGGACGGCCTGCACGCGCAGACGGTTCACTTCGTTGCCGATCAGGGCCTTGGGCACTTCGATCGGGTTGGCGGCCACCAGACCTTCCATCACCTGGTTCTTCACCTTGGACTTGATGGCCTGGCGCAGTTCGCGCTCCATGTTCTTGCGAACTTCGGCGCGGAAGCCTTCCAGGGTGCTTTCCTTGATGCCGAACAGGGCGAAGAACTCTTCGGTCAGTTCCGGCAGCTTGGGCTCGCTGACAGTGTTCACGGTGACGGTGAACTCGGCGGCCTTGCCGGCCAGGTCGAGGTTCTGGTAGTCCTCGGGGAAGCTCAGGTTGAGCACGCGCTCTTCACCGGCCTTGGCGCCGACCAGGCCTTCTTCGAAGCCCGGGATCATGCGGCCGGAGCCCAGCACCAGCAGGGTGCCCTTGGCCGAACCGCCGGCGAAGGTTTCGCCGTCGATCTTGCCGACGAAGTCGATGTTCACCTGGTCGTCGTTCTGCGCGGCGCGCTCGACGGCCTCGAAGCGGGTGTTCTGCTTGCGCAGGATTTCCAGCATGTTGTCGACGTCGGCGTCGGCCACGTCGGCCTGCAGGCGCTCGACCTCGATGCCGTCGAAGCCGGCAACCTGGAATTCCGGGAAGACTTCGAAGGTGGCCACGTATTCCAGGCCCTTCTCCTTCTCGAACACTTTCGGCTCGACGGACGGAGCGCCGGCCGGGTTCAGCTTCTGCTCGACCACGGCTTCGTAGAAGGTTTCCTGGATCAGGTCACCGAGGGCTTCCTGACGAGCGGCGGCTTCGTAGCGCTGGCGGATCACGCTCATCGGCACCTTGCCGGGACGGAAGCCGGGAACCTTGGCGCGACGAGCGGTCTGCTGCAGACGCTTGTTGACTTCGGTCTCGATGCGCTCGGCCGGCACGCCAACGGTCATGCGGCGCTCAAGAGCGGAGGTGCTTTCAACGGAAACTTGCATGGATATTCCTCGTGGCACAGACGTAAGCCGGTCCTTCCGGCTCCCAGAATCAAGGGCAAGCATTCTAGTCACAAGAAATGCAGAAGTCACCCAGGCTGAAAGCGGCGGAAATACTCGGGCTGCGAGAGCTTCTGGAAAAGAATGGTGCGGACGGAGAGACTCGAACTCTCACAGCTTGCGCCACCGGAACCTAAATCCGGCGTGTCTACCAATTTCACCACGTCCGCAGGGAACCGCAGAAACGAAAACGCCAGGCTCGGGGCCTGGCGCTTCGGAATATGGGGTGGACGATGGGAATCGAACCCACGACACCAGGAGCCACAATCCTGTGCTCTACCAACTGAGCTACGCCCACCATATTACATGCTTCACCGAACGCCAGTATGGCGCACCCGGCAGGACTCGAACCTGCGACCATCCGCTTAGAAGGCGGATGCTCTATCCAGCTGAGCTACGGGCGCTTTAGTGGCTGCAACCCTTGCTAAGCAGATCAGTGGAAACCACTGAACCGGTCTGCACTGCCTTGGCTTTCTTGCTTCAGGCTGTGCTCGGCAAGCGGGGCGCATGTTAGCGACGAGCCCTACCCTCGTCAACGGTTTTTTCAAAAAAATTTCAAAGAGATAAAGGAGTTACGGCAAATCGGGGACGGCCCGCCTTTGCCTTATGTGGACGGCGTGCGAAAATGCGCGTCCTTTTTTCCCCGTCTCTATGGTTGCTCCTCCGACATGACCGCAAAACTGATCGACGGCAAAGCGATCGCCGCCAGCCTCCGCCAGCAGATAGCCCAACGCGTCGCCGAGCGCCGCCAGCAAGGGCTGCGCATTCCCGGCCTGGCGGTGATCCTGGTCGGCAGCGATCCGGCATCCCAAGTCTACGTCGCGCACAAGCGCAAGGATTGCGAGGAAGTGGGCTTCCTGTCCCAGGCCTACGACCTGCCGGAAAGCACCACCCAGGAAGAACTGCTGGGCCTGATCGACCGCCTCAATGCCGACCCGGCGATCGACGGCATCCTGGTCCAGCTGCCCCTGCCCGCCCAGCTCGACGCCTCGCAGTTGCTGGAACGCATCAACCCGGACAAGGACGTGGACGGCTTCCACCCGTTCAACGTTGGCCGCCTGGCCCAGCGCATCCCGCTGCTGCGCCCGTGCACCCCGAAAGGCATCATGACCCTGCTGCAAAGCACCGGTGCCGACCTGTACGGCATGGACGCGGTGGTGGTGGGCGCCTCCAACATCGTCGGCCGCCCCATGGCCCTGGAGCTGCTGCTGGCCGGCTGCACCGTGACCGTCACCCACCGCTTCACCCGCGACCTGGCCGACCACGTGCGCCGCGCCGACCTGGTGGTGGTGGCCGCCGGCAAGCCGGGCCTGGTCAAGGGCGAGTGGATCAAGGAAGGCGCCATCGTCATCGACGTGGGCATCAACCGCCAGGCCGACGGCCGGCTGGTGGGCGACGTGGAATATGAAGTGGCGGCCGAGCGCGCCAGCTGGATCACCCCGGTGCCGGGCGGTGTAGGCCCGATGACCCGCGCCTGCCTGCTGGAGAACACCCTGTACGCTGCGGAAGAGCTGCACGCCTAGCAGGCAGCCCTGCCCCGACGGGAAAAGGCCGCATCCGCGGCCTTTTTTCATGGCGAAACCATTGCATCCCGGCACCTTGTAGGAGCAGGCCCTGCCTGCGATTCGCGCGCAGGGCGCGCTCCTACATGGGAATGGAGCGGCGGGGGCAGCGTAGGAGGGATCTCATCCGCGAATCGCGCCGGAACGTCCGGCTATCGCGGACAAGGTCCGCTCCTACGTTGCAGCCCCGCAGGATGGGTTGAGCGAAGCGATACCCATCGCCGTGACCGCATGGGTTTCGCCAAGGCTCAACCCATCCTACGAAAAGCGCTTCGGTGCAGTCGGCAAGACAATTGCTCCTACGGTTCCAGGAAGCACGGCTTTTCGTAGGATGGCGTTGAGCGAAGCGATACCCATCACCACGGCAGCATGGGTTTCG
>NZ_JWMC01000041.1:0-125768 GCF_000812405.1 Pseudomonas sp. PI1 | reverse complement strand
GAGAGGGAGCTAGTCCGTGCCGGCATGAAGGCCGTGCCCCATGGAGGTATCAGGCTTTATGCATAGCATCAGGGAGAGTTGAAACATCAGCACACGCCGAACGGCCCCCTCTCCCTTCAGGGAGAGGGCTGGGGAGAGGGTGCGGAGTCAATCCAAGGCACCGTAGCGAGAGGGAAACACTGTTCGCGAGCAAGCTCGCTCCTACGAAGAAACCCCATCCTCCAACCGCCGCAGCAGGAACCCCCTGCTCGACTCGATAATCGCCCGCTGCGTCTCCTCGCTGGCCGTCATCCGCGCCAGCAACAACGCCCCCACGCACTGGGCAAGCATCGCCCACGCATCCTCCGCATTCCCCAACTCCTTCGCCCAGGCCTGCTGCAGCCCGAGCATCGCCGCCTCCACCGTGCCGCGCACCTGCTCGTCGGCGCGGGCGATGTCCGCGCCCAGGGCGGGAATTGCGCAGCCGCCGTCGACGTTCTGCACGTGGGCCAGCGTCAGGTAACGCTGCAGGCAACGCTCCAGGCGCTCGCGGCCGTGGCTGTCGCCGGCCTTGCCCAGGCGCTCGGCGCTGCGTGTCAGCTCGCGTTCGACGATGGCGGCGAACAGCGCGTCCTTGGACGGGAAGTGGTTGTAGAAGGCGCCGCCGCTCAGCCCCACCGCCTTCATCAGCGCGTCCACACCGACGCTGGCGAAGCCTTCGCGCTTGGCGATGGCGCCGCTGCTCTCCAGCAGGCGCTGGCGGGTTTCTTCCTTGTGGCTGGCTGAGTAGCGCATGGCGTGGGCTCCGGAAACGGCTTGACGGCTGCCGGAAGCATAACATAACGTTCGTTTACCAAACGATCGTTTACCCATAACGAACAGAGGAAACGAACATGAGCGCTGCCTCCCCCAACGACAAGAAAGTGGTGCTGGTCATCGGCGCCGGGGACGCCACCGGCGGCGCCATCGCCCGCCGCTTCGCCCGCGAGGGCTACGTCGCCTGCGTCACCCGCCGCTCGGCGGACAAGCTGCAACCGCTGGTCGACGCCATCCGCGCCGAGGGCGGCGAGGCCCATGGCTTCGCCTCGGACGCGCGCAAGGAGGAGCAGGTGGCGGAACTGGTGGAGACCATCGAGCGCGACATCGGCCCCATCGAGGCCTTCGTCTTCAACATCGGCGCCAACGTGCCCTGCAGCATCCTCGACGAGACCGCGCGCAAGTACTTCAAGATCTGGGAAATGGCCTGCTTCTCCGGCTTCCTCACCGGCCAGGCGGTGGCCCGGCGCATGGTCGCGCGCCAGCGCGGCACCCTGCTGTTCACCGGCGCCACCGCCGGCCTGCGCGGCGCCGCCGGGTTCGCCGCCTTCGCCGGGGCCAAGCACGGCATCCGCGCCCTGGCCCAGAGCATGGCCCGCGAGCTGGGGCCCATGGGCCTGCACGTGGCCCACGTGGTGGTGGACGGCGCCATCGACACCGAGTTCATCCGCGACAACTTCCCGGAGAAGTACGCGCAGAAAGCCCAGGACGGCATCCTCGATCCCGAACACATCGCCGACAACTACTGGTACCTGCACAGCCAGCCGCGCGACGCCTGGACCTTCGAGCTGGACCTGCGGCCCTGGATGGAACGCTGGTAATCCACAACGACAACAAAGAGGGATCACCCATGAGCAAAAGCGTCGAGTTCTACTTCGACTTCGGCAGCCCCACCTCCTACCTGGCCTACACCCAGCTGCCGGGCATCTGTGCCGCGGCCGGCGCAGAGCTGGTCTACCGCCCGGTGCTGCTGGGCGGGGTGTTCCAGGCCACCGGCAACGCCTCGCCCATCGCCGTCCCGGCCAAGGGCCGCTACACCCTGATCGACATGCAGCGCTTCGCCCGCCGCTACGGCGTGCCGCTGAAGATGAACCCGCACTTCCCGATCAACACCCTGCTGCTGATGCGCGCCGCCACCGGCGTGCAGCTGCGCCAGCCGGAACGCTTCGAGGCGCTGCTGGCCTGCGTGTTCAAGGGCATGTGGGTGGACGCCCTGAACCTGGGCGATGCGGCGGTGCTGGGCCCGCTGCTGGCCGAGGCCGGCTTCGAGCCGCAGGCGCTGCTGGCGCTGGCGGCGGAGCAGGAAGTAAAGGACGCGCTCAAGGCCAACACCGAGGCGGCCATCAAGCGCGGCATGTTCGGCGCGCCGACCCTGTTCGTCGGCGACGAGATGTTCTTCGGCCAGGACCGCCTGGACTTCGTCCGCGAGGCGCTGGCCTGAAGCGAAGGGCGGCCCCGCAAGGCCGCCCCTCGCGCCTCACAGGGTATGCAGCGCGGCGGAGCGGCGCAGGCCGAAGAACTCAAGCTCGGCCAACACCCCGACCACCAGCGCCTGGCCGATCACGAAGGCGCAGCCCAGCACGCTCGGCTGCACCCAGCCGCTGGCCAGCAGGCCCAGGCTTTCCACCACCCACAGCAGGTTGACGGCGATCACCGCCCAGACGCCGGCGCGCGGCAGCACCTCGCAATTGGCCATCCAGGCCAGCACCAGGGCGAGGGGCAGCAGCAGGATGCCGGCCACCATCAGCAGTACCACGGGCAAGCCGAACAGGCCGCTCAGCGGGTTGGCGGCCAGCGCCAGCAGCAGGCCGGTGGCGCCGCCGGCAAGGGCGTCGAGTTGCAGGGAACGGCGGAGCAGCGGGGACGGTTGCAGCAGAGTCATGGCGAATCCTCCTGAACGAAGCGCCGCCGGTCCGCGGCGCCTGGCCGAAGAATCCGCCGCGGCGGGCACAGCGTCGATTACCTGCCAGGTAATGGCCGGCCCCCGGACGGAGGTCTATCGTTCGTTCCCATGGACAGCCAAACCCTCCCCGTCGGCGCCCTGCTGCGCCAATGGCGCCAGCGCCGCCGCCTCAGCCAGCTCGACCTGGCCTGCGACGCGGACATCTCCACGCGCCACCTGAGCTTCGTCGAGACCGGCCGCGCCCTGCCCAGCCGCGAGATGCTCCTGCACCTGGCCGAACAGCTGGACATCCCGCTGCGCGAGCGCAACCGCCTGCTCGGCGCCGCTGGCTACGCGCCTGTGTATTCCGAGCGGGCGCTGGACGACCCGGCGCTGACCGTGGCGCGGCAGGCCATCGATCAGTTGCTCAAGGCCCACGAGCCGAACCCGGCGATGGTGGTGGACCGCCACTGGAACCTGCTGGCCTCCAACCACGCGGTGAGCGTCTTCCTCATCGGCGTGGCCCCCGAGCTGCTCGCCGCGCCCTGCAACGTGCTGCGCATGAGCCTGCACCCGCGCGGCCTGGCGCCGAACATTCTCAACCTGGGGCCATGGAAGGCGCACGTGATGGCGCGCCTGCAGCGGGACATCGACGCCAGCGGCGACCCGCAGTTGCAGGCCCTGCGCGACGAACTCGCGCTCTACCCGGCGCCGCCCCACGAAGAGCAGGCCAGCGGCGACATGGTGCTGATACCGGTGCAACTGAACACCGAGCTGGGCGTGCTCAGCCTGATCGGCACCATCACGGTGTTCGGCACGCCGGTGGACGTGACGCTCTCGGAACTGGCGCTGGAAACCTTCTTCCCCGCCGATGCGCGCAGCGCGGAAATCCTGCGCCGGCTCACCGGCGCGGGCTAGGGGAGGTCAGGCAGCCGCCTTGCGCTCGCGGATGCAGGTCGGCCCGGCGCGCTGTTCCACGGCGCGGCGCACCTCGTCGCGCAGGCCGAGCAGGAAGGCCGCCTCGGCGGCGACGAACAGCGGGCCGACCACCAGCCCCACCAGGTCGTCGACGAAGGCCGGCTTGCGCCCCTCGTACCAGTGGCCGACGAACTGGATGACCCAGCCCACCACGAACAGGCCGATGCCCCAGGCCAGCCAGCTGGCGGTGGAACCCGCTGCCAGCACCGCGCCGGCCCACAACGACAGCGCCAGGAGCACGCCCATGAGCACGCCGAAGCGCAGGTCCAGGCGCAGGTAGAACGCCAGCGCGGCCAGCGCCAGCAGGCTCGCCGGGGCCAGCAGCAGGCCGCCGGCCTCAAGACCCGGGCGCGACAGCAGCACGGCGATGGACAGGACGATCATCGGGATGCCGATGAAGTGGCTGAGGATGTTGCGCCGGTCGCGGTGGTAGGCCGCGTACTGCGCCAGGTGATCGACGAGTGTTTTCATTGTTCTGTCGTTCTCGGGCAAGGTACTGGCATCATGGCTTGGACTGCCGTACCACTCTGTCAACTAGCCGACAAAGCCCATGCCCGACACCGCCGACTGCCTGCAACGCATCGCCTCCGGCCGCTGGTTCCAGCACCTGCCCGCCGAACTGCGCGAAGCCCTCGGCCAGGCCGCCATCGTTCGCCGCCTGCCCGCCGGGCAGCGCCTGTTCGCCCGCGGCGACGCCCCCTGCGGGCTGTATTGCGTGGTCGAAGGCAGGATGCGCGTCGGCGCGGTGGGCGCCAGCGGCAAGGAAGCGCTGCTGGCCCTGGTGGAAGCGCCCAACTGGTTCGGCGAGATCTGCCTGTTCGACGGCCAGCCGCGCACCCACGACGCCTACGCCGAAGGCCCCACCACCCTGCTGCAGGTGCCGCTGCCGGCGCTGCACGCGCTGCTCGCCGAAAAGCCGCAGTACTGGCGCGACTTCGCCCTGCTGATGAGCCACAAGCTGCGCCTGGCCTTCACCGTGCTGGAGGAACAGGCCCTGCTGCCGGCCGCCCAGCGCCTGGCGCGGCGCCTGCTGATGCTGGCCGCCAGCTACGGCGAGGCGCAGGCCAGCCAGCGCGAGCTGCACCTGCCCCAGGAACAGCTGGCGGCCATGCTCGGGCTGTCGCGGCAGACCACCAACCACCTGCTCAAGGAGCTGGAAGCCCGCGGCGTGCTGCGCCTGAGCTACGCCGGCATCGAGATTCTCGACGCCCACGGCCTGCGTCTGGCCGCGGGCGAGGAAGCATGACGCCGTCGGCGAATCACTCTTTCGATCGGTTGCAACGGCCGGCGCAGGCGCTAGCCTTTGCTGGCCCGGAGCATCGGGCGGGGCGCCAGGGGGAGCGCGCCCCGGTACGGTGACCCCTCGCAGGTAACCGGCCGGCCAGGCAAGGCCGGCGCCGTTCGCGAAACCACCCACGCCCGCCAAGGCGTGGCCAGGCGGCCAACAAGAACAACAGGGAAACTCCCGCCATGAACCGCAAATACCTCCTGCAGTACCTGTTCGTCTGTATTCTCACCCTCCTCGCCCTGCCCGCCCGGGCCAACCTGCCCAGCGACGAGCAACAGCTGCAGGCCATGCAGGTCGACGCCTGCCGGGCCCTGGGCAGCCTGATGCTGTTGCGCGGCGAAGGCTTCCAGGAGAACCACGCCAACCAGCTGAAGGCCGATCTGGCCGCCCTGGACGCGGCGGTGAAAAGCTACGCCAAGGCCGACGACGGCCTGCGCAAGGCCCACCAGGCGCTGCTCGCGCAGATCCAGGCCGGCACCACCTACGGCCCCAAGGAAGAGGACCTGCCCTGGACCTACCTGCCGGACCTGAGCCGCGCCCTGCGCGACTTCCTCGGCCAGGTCGAACGCTTCGTGCCGCCGTCCGCGGCCGACGAACTGCCGCTGTGGCAGGTGCCGGTGCGCATCGAATACCTTTCCGTGCAGTACCTGGCGCGTTCCTACCTGGGCGTGCTGGAGATCGCCCGCGAGGCGCCGCAGAGCTACCTCGGCCAGGACGAGAAGACGCTGCTGCCGCTGATCAGCCGCAGCCTCTCGCGCCTGCCGCCGGGCGCGGCGAGCGGCAAGCTGCAGATGCGCTGGAACTACCTGGAAACCGCCCTGGGCGACATGAACAGCAAGAGCAACGCCCTGGTCAGCGCCTCCGGCCGGCCCTGGGCGCCGATCATCGTCGAACGCCACGCCCGCGAGCTGGCCGGCCAGCTCATGCAGCTCAGCCAGGCGCAGTGAGGCGGGCCCGGCGGCCCCTCAGGCCGCCGGTGCGCTCTCGCTGGCCTCGACCTGGCGCGGCAGCGGCGGCGTGGCATGCGGGCGCGCCAGCTCGTCGCGGTCCAGCTGGTCCGCCCGCCCCACCAGCAGCGGGTCGGGGGCGTGGGCGATGGCCAGGTCCTTGCCGGGGTAGTCCAGCGTGTGCAGGAAGTGGCGCAGGCAGTTCAGCCGCGCGCGCTTCTTGTCGTCGGACTTGACCACCACCCAGGGCGCGTCGGCGGTGTCGGTGTGGAAGAACATCGCCTCCTTGGCCTGGGTGTAGTCGTCCCAGCGGTCCAGCGACTGGATGTCGATGGGCGACAGCTTCCAGTGCTTGAGCGGGTCGTCGCGGCGCGACACGAAGCGCCGCAGTTGCTCCTCGCGGCTGACCGAGAACCAGTACTTGAACAGCTGGATGCCGTTGCGCACCAGCATGCGCTCCAGTTCCGGGGTCTGCTGCATGAACTCCAGGTACTGGCGCGGCGTGCAGAAGCCCATCACCCGTTCGACGCCGGCGCGGTTGTACCAGGAGCGGTCGAAGAAGACCATTTCGCCGGCGGTGGGCAGGTGCTGGACGTAGCGCTGGAAGTACCACTGGCCGCTTTCCGCGTCGCTGGGCTTTTCCAGGGCGACCACTCGCGCGCCACGCGGGTTCAGGTGCTCCATGAAGCGCTTGATGGTGCCGCCCTTGCCGGCGGCGTCGCGGCCCTCGAAGAGCACCACGATGCGCTGCCCGGTTTCCTTCACCCAGCTCTGCACCTTCAGCAGCTCCACCTGCAGCTGCGCCTTGAGCGCCTCGTATTCCTTGCGCTGCAGGCGCTTGCGGTAGGGGTAGGACGCGGGCAGGCCGGCGGAGCCGGAATCCTCGTTGCTGCCGCGCGGCGCCATGGCCACGGTCAGGGCGACGGGGCCGTGGCTCTGGGCGCGGATTTCCTCGCCGCCGCGGGTCGGCGTCGGGGCCTCCAGGGCCGCGAGGACGGGCGGGTTCTTGGCATCGGGCTGCGGCATGGTCTCCTCCTGTGAGACATGGGGGCTCGGGCGAGCGATTCCCCCACTCTGCTAGCCGCCGGGCATGGCGATCTTGATCGATATCAAGGCCGCGCGCCCCGGCCGGCGCTACAGCCAGCCGCGGAACTTGAACCAGAGGTAGGGGATGATCGCCGAGACCACCATGGCCACCAGCGCCAGCGGGTAGCCGCTGGCCCAGGCCAGTTCCGGCATGTGCTGGAAGTTCATGCCGTACACGGTGCCCACCAGGGTCGGCGGCAGGAACAGCACGGCGGCGATGGAGAACACCTTGATGATGCTGTTCTGCTCGATGTTGATCAGGCCCAGGGTGGCATCGAGCAGGAAGGTGATCTCGCCGGACATCTTCGACTGGTACTCGCCCAGCGAACGCACGTCGCGCTCCACCGACTTCATGCCCAGGCGCGCTTCCTCGCTGATCCAGGCGTTGCCGTTGCCGCTCTGGCGGAAGTAGGCCAGCGGCCGGCTGACGCTGAGCAGGCTCTCGTTGAGCTTGGACAGCAGCGAGTTGGTGCGCCCCAGTTGCTTGACGATCTGCTGCAGGTCGGTCTTGGGCACGCGGGAACGGGGCAGCTCGCCGTGGTCGGTGAAGATGTCCCGCGACAGCGTGTCCAGCTGGCCCTGCACCGACTCCAGCACGTCGGCGATGCGGTCCACCACCGCGTCCATCAGGTTGACGAACAGCAGGTCGCTGGCGCCCTTGCAGCCGCTGCGCTGCACCCGCGTCTCGAAGGTGCGGAACGACAGCACGTCGGCGTAGCGCACCGTCACCAGCCACTGCGGGGTGAGCACGCAGGTGACCTCGGCGGTGTTCGGCCGGTGCTCGCGGATGCCGCTGACCACCGAGGTGGTCATGTACAGCGCGCCCTTGCTCTCGTAGAAGCGCGAGGAATCCTCGATCTCGGCCATTTCCTCGCGGGTCGGCACGTCCACTTCGATGAAGGACTCCAGCAGGCGCTCCTCCTCTTCCGTGGGGTGCAGCAGGTCGATCCACAGCGTGCCCGCCGGCATGGCCGCGCCGACTTCGCCGGTGTGGCGCTGCAAGCGGTCGCCGTCGAGGGTGTAATAGGTGATCATGTCGCATCCGCGTCCTTCTGCGGCCATCCAGGTCTGCGCAGGTTGGACAACTTCCCCCGGCTGCACAAGCCCGCACGGAGCCACCCGGCATGAGCGACATCGACGACGGCGAAGAATCCTTCGCGGCAGAAACCCTGATCCAGGCCATCGAGAACCAGATCGAAAGCGGCGAGCCGGCGGCGGCCCGTGCGGTGCTCAACAAGCTGACCCTGGTCGGCTACGAGCGCGAGGAAGCCCTGGAAATGATGGCCATGGTGCTGGCCCACGAGATCCAGGCGATGCTCGCCGAGGACCGCGCCTTCGATGGCGCCTGGTACGAGCAGGCCCTGCGCGATCTGCCGCAGCTGCCCGGCGAGGAATGAGCTTGCCGAGCGCGGGGTGGCTGTGGCTAAACTGGGGCCACATCGCCACCGAGGAGTCGCCATGGCCTTCACCCAAGAGCTGGTAGCGGAACTGGAATTGCTTGCCCTGTTCGATCTCGAGAACACCCAGGCAGGCCTGAAGATCCACCATGACGCGGCCCCGACGGCCGTCGCAGCGGCCGGGCGGTTGCACGCCAAGGGCCTGATCGACCAGCCCGACGGCGGCTACCTGACCAGCCTGGGGCTGGACGCCGCCGAACACGCCCAGGTGCTGCTGAACATCCTCAAGCCCTGAACCCCGCGGCCGCCATCCATCGGCGGCCCGCCCCATTTCCTTAAGGACAGCCCCGCCGCGGTCGATATACAGTGCAGTCCATGCGGTAATGGCACTCAGCCATAACCGCCCGATAGCTGACCGCGGCAGGCCATGACCTTCACCCACGAGATTCGTCCGGACATCGACGACGGCATCGACCGCAAGGTCCTGGCGCGCCTGCGCAAGCGCTTCCTGGCGATCAACCAGGGGCGCCTGGAGCGCGCCACGGCCGCGCTGTCGAGCCGCCAGCAACTGGTGCTGCGCCTGCTGCCGCTGCTGCTGGACGTCAACCACCCGCTGCTCCCCGGCTACGTCTCCGGCGCCACCCCGGCGGGGCTGTGCGGCTTCGTCCCCGACGACGAGCTGCTGGCCGAAGCCCAGCGCCTGACCCGCTCGTTCAGCTACAAGCCGCGCCGCGGCGAGGCCGACCTGCCGATCCACGGGCTGTTCCTGATGGGCAGCCTGGGCACGGTGGCCCAGGAGGAGCGGAGCGACCTCGACCTGTGGGTCTGCCACGCCCCGGGGCTCGCGCCCGGCGCGGTGGCCGAGCTGCAGCGCAAGTGCGAGCTGCTGGAGCGCTGGGCCGCGGGCCAGGGCGCCGAGGTGCACTGCTTCCTCATCGACCCGCGCGGCTTCGTCAGCGGCGCGCGCAACGCCCGGCTGACCTCCGACGACTGCGGCACCAGCCAGCACTACCTGCTGCTCGACGAGTTCTACCGCACCGCCATCTGGCTCGGCGGGCGCACGCCGCTGTGGTGGCTGGTGCCGGAATACGAGGAAGGGCGCTATCGCGACTACGTCGAGCAACTGCTGAGCAAGCGCTTCATCCGCCACGAGGAAGTCCTCGACCTCGGCCACCTGGCGCACATCCCGCCCGGCGAGTTCGTCGGCTCGGGCATGTGGCAGTTGTTCAAGGGCATCACCTCGCCCTACAAGGCAGTGCTCAAGCTGCTGCTCAGCGAGGTCTACGCCAGCGAGCACCCGCAGGTCGCCTGCCTGGCCCTGCGCTTCAAGGCCGAGGTCTACGCCGGGCGCCTGGAACTGGACGAGCTGGACCCGTACATCCTGCTTTACCGGCGCCTGGAGGAATACCTGATCGCGCGCGGCGAGCAAGAGCGCCTGGAGCTGGTGCGCCGCTGCCTGTACCTGAAGGTCGGCAAGAAGCTCAGCCGCCGCCCGCAGCAGGGCCGCAAGAGCTGGCAGCGCCTGCTGATGGAGCGCCTGAGCGGCGCCTGGGGCTGGGACGGGCGCGTGCTCGGCCTGCTCGACGCGCGCAGCCAGTGGAAGGTGCGCCAGGTCACCCTGGAGCGCCGCGCCCTGGTCAACGAGCTGACCTACAGCT
The DNA here is from genome assembly GCF_000812405.1 of Pseudomonas sp. PI1. Taxonomy (NCBI): domain Bacteria; kingdom Pseudomonadati; phylum Pseudomonadota; class Gammaproteobacteria; order Pseudomonadales; family Pseudomonadaceae; genus Pseudomonas; species Pseudomonas sp. PI1. The sequence goes on along the minus strand of NZ_JWMC01000041.1, from coordinate 115,737 downwards.
ACCGCTTCCTCTCGCGCTTCGCCCGCCAGCAGCAGGCCGCCAGCGGCATCGACCCGCGCGACCTGGGCGTGCTCGGCCGGCGCCTGTACGCCGCCTTCGAACGCAAGGCCGGCAAGGTCGAGCACATCAACCCGGGCATCGCCCCGGACCTGGGCGAAGACCTCCTCACCCTCGCCCGCCTGCCCGCCGGCAACGCCGCCGAGGGCGGTTCCTGGGCGCTGTTCCCGGGCAACCTGACCGGCGCCGAGCTGGCCGACTACGCGCCGCTCAAGCGCGCCCGCGAGCTGATCGAGCTGCTGGCCTGGAGCCACCGCAACGGCGTGATCGATGGCGGCACCCGGCTGTCGCTGCAGCCCGGCGACAGCGACCTGAGCGAACACGAGCTGGGCAACCTGCTGCTCGGCCTGCAGCAGGCCATGCCCATGCCCCTGGAAGAAGTGGCCGAAAGCGCCCTGCTGCGCCCCAGCGCCCCGGCCAGCGTGCTGATCCTGGTGAACGTCGGCCTCGACCCGCTGCGCCAGCACAGCCAGGCCAACCTGCACATGACCAGCGGGCGCACCGATTCGCTGGGCTACTCCGGCATGCGCGACAACCTGGTGCTGAGCCTCGACCAGGTCACCCTGAACAGCTGGAACGAACTGCTGGTCAGCCGCTACGCCGGCCCCGGCGCGCTGCTCGACTGCCTGCGCGACTACCTCAACGCCCTGCCCGCCGACACCGCGCCGCCGCGCCTGCTGGTGCGCTGCTTCTGCCGCAACCGCGCGGCGGCCATCGCCCAGCGCGTCGAGGAACTGTTCCAGGACGCCTACGCCCAGCTGGCCAGCGGCAACGGCGGGCGCTACCTGCTGCAGATCCGCCAGCAGTACCACCTGCTGCGCCTGCAGCCGGGCCAGGTCAGCCACCAGAGCCTGGCCGACCTACCGGCCCTGCTCGAACACCTGGGCGAACGCCAGGGCGCCTACAGCCCGCTGCACCTGGACCGCCACGCCCTGGAAGGCGAGGACCTGGCGCTGCTGCTGCCGCTCGGCCGCCCCGGCTGCCTGCAGGTGTTCTACCGCCTGGACGAGGGCCAGGCCACGCTCTACCTGCTGGACGAACGCAACTCCCTGTGGCACGGCCGCCAGGCCTGCGACGACGAGCAGACGCTGCTGGTGCCGCTGCAGCGCTTCCTCCAGGCCATGCTCTACCGGCGCAGCGCGCAGCTGCCGCTGGGCGAGGCGCAGCCGGTGCAGGAAATCATTTATTACGAATTGCTACCGGCCGGCCGCGGACGGGCCCGCCGGGTGGAGCGCCGCAGCGTGCCGCCGAGCGCGCAGGAGCGGCCCTACTACAACGTCCAGGCGATCGTCGAGCCGGGGGCGGGGCAGCGTTCGCGCATCACCCTGTACTGCAACCACCGCGAGTTTTCCGAACTGGAGTACGGCGCCGGGCTGTTCCAGGCCGTGGCCCGGCACATCCTCGCCCAGCGCCGCGGGCAGGAGCGCTACCCCTGCTACATCACCGACCTGGACCTGTCGGCGGTGGCCGCCGAGTCGGCGCTGCAGAGCATCCATTACCTGCGCTACAAGCAGCGCCTGGAAAGCGCGCTGAACCAGGCCCTGGCCGAGGCCTGAGACCTGGCCCGGGCGGTGCGCAGCAGATCGTGACGGGCGCTCAGCGGTTGTAGTCGCCGGCGGCTTCGGGCTGATAGGTGATGTCCAGCAGGCTCAACTTGAGGGTCTTGCCGCCCGGGGCCGGCCAGTCGATGCTCTGGCCGACGGTCAGGCCCAGCAGCGCGGTGCCCACCGGCGCGAGGATGGACACCTTGCCTTCGCCGCCGGCGTCCTCCGGGTAGACCAGGGTCAGCAGGTACTCCTTGCCGCTGCTTTCCTCGCGGCAGCGCACGGTGGAGTTCATGGTCACCACGCCCGGCGGCACCTCGTCGTGGCCGACCACGTTGGCGCGGGACAGCTCGGCTTCCAGCGCTTCGGCGGCGGGGCCGTACTCTTCCAGGCTGTCGAGCAGGCGCTCCAGACGTTGCAGGTCGAGACGGGTAACGGTGATGGACGGTGCGGTGGTCATGATGGCCGGCAGACTCCTTGGCAGTGGATCGAAAAAAGAAAAACCCCGCCCAAGGCGGGGTTTTCAGCGGACACTAACACAGTACCGCGAATAAGCAAGACCACCCGGTCAGGGGCCCGGCCACAGCGGCTTGCGGCGTGCCAGGGCGGCCTCGACTATCTGCCGCCGGCGCGCGCCGTCGGCCTCGTTCCATTCGAGAATCTCCGCCAGGCTGCGCCCGCAGCCCAGGCAGACGTCACCCTCGTCCAGGCAGCAGCGCCGGCAGCAGGGCGAGGGGACCGGCGCTTCAGAGGCCGGGGAACTCGACATCCTCGCCCGCCTGCTCGAGGGTCGCCCGGTTGAGCAGCGCGCCCAGCGGCTCGCGGGTGCTGTCGCTCAGCCACAGGCTGCCGGACTCGTCGTAGTCGAAGTGGAAACCGCCGGAACGCGCCGCCACCCACAGCTGGCGCAGCGCCGGCTGGCGGCTGAGGATCAGCTGGCTGCCGTTCTCGAAGCGCACGGTCAGCACGCCGCCGGAATTCTCCAGGTCCACGTCCAGGTCACTGTCATCGAAGGCGTCTTCCACCGTGGTCTGCACCTCGTCGACGAGGTCGTGGAAACGGGCTTCGCTCATGCTGCTCATGCATTGTCCTCAGGAATCTGCCAAAGGCTGCAGTGTACGCCGGTATTGCCCGAGACTCTGCCCCGTCCAGCGGCGGAAGGCCCGCGCCAGCGAGCCGGTCTCGCTGAAGCCGACCAGGCTGGCGACGTCGGCCAGCTCCAGCGCCGGGTCGCGCAGGTGGTGCAGCACCAGTTGCTGGCGCGTCTCGTCCACCAGGCGGCTGAACGACAGGCCGCTGTCGCGCAGGCGGCGCTGCAGGGTGCGCGGGCTCAGGGCCAGCTCGCCGGCCAGGGCCTCCAGGTCCACGGCCTGCTCCGGCAGGCGCTCGGCCAGGCACTGGCGGGCCCGTTCGAGCACGCCCTCGCCGCGGCGGATGCTCTCCAGCAGGCGCCCGGCGTAGGCGTCGAGGGTGCGCTGGATCTGGCTGTCGGCCTGGCCCAGGGGCAGCGCCAGCAGGCGCCGGGGGAAGACCAGGGCGTTGTCCGCCTGGCCGAACAGCACCGGGCAGCGGAAGATGCGCCGGTGCTCGGTGGTGTCGGCCGGCGCCGGGTGGCGGAAGCGCACTTCCAGCGGCGCCTGCTCCAGGCCGCTGATCCAGTGGCCGAAGCGCAGCCAGCAGGCCAGCGTTTCTTCCGCCAGTTGGCGCTGCTGGCGTGGCAGCAAAGGCTCCCAGCTGTGCCGCACCAGCGGCTCGTGGCCGGCGCGCGGCGGCTCGTCGGCCAGCTCGACGCGGCCCAGGCTGCCCACCAGCTCGGCGTAGCGCGCCTGGCGGTGCAGGGCGTCGCCGAGGGTCGCGCAGCTCATCAGCAGGTAGCCGAGCACGCCGAAGTGGCCGGGGCGCACGGCCTCGCCCAGGTGCAGGCCGAGGTCGGCGTCGCCGCTCAGCGCCAGGCCCAGTTCCAGCAGGTCGACATAAACGCTGGCGGCGATGCGCGCCTCGCGCTGGTCGAGGATCGACGGCTCGAGCTGGACACCGGCCAGCAGCCGTTGCGGCGCGACGCCGCGACGCTCGAGGTGGTCCACCAGGCCCTGCACGTAGGCGATGGAAATGGAACCGGCGAGTGGGACGGGGGCTTGCATGGATCCTCCGTTTTTTCTGTCAGATCCTAGGGGCTGGCGGGGGCTGATCGCAAACCGCGTTGCTGCGAGCGGCCCCCGCCAGCCCCTTTGGAAGCCCCGCCGGGCGGGAGTCCGCTTGCATAGGCAAGGCGCCGGGGGGCCGGTATACTCCGGTCCAATTACGCTTTGATCACAAGGATTCCGCCATGAAGCGACTGCTTCTTCCCTTCGTCGCGCTCGCCGTGCTCAGCGCCGCGCTCGCCGGCTGCGGCCAGAAAGGCCCGCTGTACCTGCCGGACGACCAGCAAGCCCAAAGCAAGCACAGCAAGGACCGCTACGGTCTGTAAGGGAGCAGCACATGGAGGCATTCAACGTCCGTGACGGGCAACTGTTCGCGGAAGGCGTGGCGTTGTCGGCGCTGGCCGAGCGCTTCGGCACGCCCACCTACGTCTACTCGCGCGCTCACATCGAGCAGCAGTTCCGTTCCTATACCGACGCCCTGCAGGGCCTGCCGCACCTGGTCTGCTTCGCGGTCAAGGCCAACTCCAACCTGGCCGTGCTGAACGTCCTGGCGCGCCTGGGCTCGGGCTTCGACATCGTCTCGCGCGGCGAGCTGGAACGCGTGCTGGCCGCCGGCGGCGACCCGGCCAAGGTGGTGTTCTCCGGCGTCGGCAAGAGCCGCGACGACATGCGCCGCGCCCTGCAAGTGGGCGTGCACTGCTTCAACGTCGAATCCGCCGTGGAGCTGGAGCGCCTGCAGGAAGTGGCCGCGGAACTGGGCGTGAAGGCGCCGGTGTCGCTGCGGGTGAACCCGGACGTGGACGCCCAGACCCACCCCTACATCTCCACCGGGCTGAAAGAGAACAAGTTCGGCATCGACATCGACGAGGCCGAGGCCATCTACGCCCGCGCCGCCGAGCTGCCGAACCTGGAAGTGAAAGGCGTGGACTGCCACATCGGCTCGCAGCTGACCCAGTTGGAGCCCTTCCTCGACGCCCTCGACCGCCTGCTGGCGCTGGTCGACCGCCTGGCCGCGCGCGGCATCCTGATCCGCCACCTGGACCTGGGCGGCGGCCTCGGCGTGCGCTACCGCGACGAAACCCCGCCGCCGGCCAGCGACTACATCCGCGCCATCCGCGAGCGCCTGGGCAGCCGCCAGCTGACCCTGGTGTTCGAGCCGGGCCGCTACATCGTGGCCAACGCCGGCCTGCTGCTGACCCGCGTGGAGTACCTCAAGCACACCGCGCACAAGGACTTCGCCATCATCGACGCGGCGATGAACGACCTGATCCGCCCGGCGCTGTACCAGGCCTGGATGGAGGTCACCCCGGTCATCGCGCGCGCGGGCCAGAAACGTACCTACGACCTGGTCGGCCCCATCTGCGAGACCGGCGACTTCCTCGCCAAGGGCCGCGAGCTGGCCCTGGAAGAAGGCGACCTGCTGGCGATCCGCTCGGCCGGCGCCTATGGTTTCGTCATGAGTTCCAACTACAACACCCGCGGCCGCGCCGCCGAGGTGCTGGTGGATGGCGAGCGGGCCTTCGAGGTGCGCCGCCGCGAGACCGTCCAGGAGCTTTACGCCGGCGAAAGCCTGCTGCCGGAGTGAGGCCGAAACCATGCTACTGCGCTTCACCAAGATGCACGGGCTGGGCAATGACTTCATGGTTCTCGACCTGGTCAGCCAGCACGCCCACGTGCTGCCCCGCCACGTCAAGAGCTGGGGCGACCGCAACACCGGCGTCGGCTTCGACCAGTTGCTGATCGTCGAGCCGCCGGGCAGCCCCGAGGTCGACTTCCGCTACCGCATCTTCAACGCCGACGGCAGCGAAGTGGAACAGTGCGGCAACGGCGCGCGCTGCTTCGCCCGCTTCGTGCTGGACAAGCGCCTGACCATGAAGAAGACCATCCGCGTCGAGACCAAGGGCGGCATCATCGAGCTCAGCGTCGCCAACGACGGCCAGGTCACCGTGGACATGGGCGCGCCGCGCCTGGCGCCGGAACAGGTGCCCTTCGTCGCCGACGCCGAAGCCGCCAGCTACGCCGTGGAAGTCGACGGGCAGAGCGTCGAGCTGGCCGCCGTCTCCATGGGCAACCCCCATGGCGTGCTGCGGGTGGACGACGTCGACAGCGCCCCGGTGCGCACCCTCGGCCCGAAACTGGAAGTGCATCCGCGTTTCCCGGCCAAGGCCAACATCGGCTTCCTCCAGGTGCTCGACGCCAACCATGCGCGCCTGCGCGTGTGGGAGCGCGGCGTCGGCGAGACCCTGGCCTGCGGCACCGGCGCCTGCGCCGCCGCGGTGGCCGGCATCCGCCAGGGCTGGCTGCGCTCGCCGGTGCAGATCGACCTGCCGGGCGGCCGCCTGAACATCGAGTGGGCAGGCCCCGGCCAGCCGGTTATGATGACCGGGCCCGCCGTGCGGGTGTACGAAGGCCAGGTCCGCCTGTAACCCGAGACGCCAAGCCGAGACGCCCATGACCGAGAACAGCCCGGAACACCGCCCGCCGCTGGATGCCGAACAGGTCGCCGAGTACCTGCGCGAGCATCCCGAATTCTTCGTCGAGCACGACGAGCTGATCCCGGAGATGCGCATCCCCCACGAGAGCGGCAACGCCGTCTCGCTGGTGGAACGCCAGGTGCGCCTGCTGCGCGAGCGCAACATCGAGATGCGCCATCGCCTGGCGCAGCTGATGGACGTGGCCCGCGACAACGACCGGCTGTTCGACAAGACCCGCCGCCTGGTGCTCGACCTGCTCGACGCCACCAGCCTGGAGGACGTGGTCAGCACCGTGGAAGACAGCCTGCGCCACGAGTTCCAGGTGCCCTACGTCAGCCTGATCCTGTTCAGCGACAACAACCTGCCGGTGGGCCGCTCGGTGAGCAGCGCCGAGGCGCACCAGGCCATCGGCGGGCTGCTTTCCGGCGGCAAGACCGTATGCGGCGTGCTGCGCCCCCATGAGCTGGCCTTCCTGTTCGGCGAAACCGAACGCGACGGCGTCGGCTCGGCGGCAGTGGTCTCGCTGACCTTCCAGGGCCTGCACGGCGTGCTCGCCATCGGCAGCCCGGATCCGCAGCACTACAAGAGCTCCCTCGGCACCCTGTTCCTCGGCTACGTGGCCGAGGTCCTGGCCCGCGTCCTGCCGCGCTTCTCCACGCCGCTGCGGTCGGTACGCTAGCCAGGCAGCGGCAAGCCTCGAGTTGCAAGCCGCAAGCAAGGCAACGCGGTGGAAGCCGGGCTTTTCACTTGGAGCTTGAAGCTTGAAGCTTGTAGCTGACCTCGATGCCTTCCTCGAACACCTGCGCAGCGAGCGCCAGGTGTCCGCGCATACCCTCGCCGGCTACCGGCGCGACCTGCTCAAGGTCGTCGCGCTGTGCGAGAAGAACGGCATCGCCGACTGGGCCGACCTGCAGGTGCGCGAGCTGCGCGCGCAGGTCGCCCGCCTGCACGCCCAGGGCCTGGCCAGCCGCAGCCTGGCGCGGCTGCTCTCGGCGGTGCGCGGGCTCTACCAGTACCTGATCCGCGAGGGCCGCTGCCGGCACAACCCCGCCGACGGCCTGGCCGCGCCCAAGGCCGCGCGCAAGCTGCCGCGCACCCTCGACGCCGACCGCGCCGGGCAACTGCTCGACGGCGCCCTGGAGGACGACTTCATCGCCCGCCGCGACCAGGCCATGCTGGAGCTGTTCTATTCCTCCGGCCTGCGCCTGTCCGAGCTGGTCGGCCTGGACCTCGACGGCCTGGACCTGTCCGCCGGCCTGGTGCGGGTACTCGGCAAGGGCAACAAGATCCGCGAACTGCCGGTGGGGCGCGCCGCGCGCAAGGCCATCGAGGACTGGCTGCCGCTGCGCGAGATGGTCCGCCCGGCCGACCGCGCGCTGTTCGTCGGCCACAGCGGCAAGCGCCTGACGCCGCGCGCCGTGCAACTGCGGGTGCGCCAGGCCGGCGTGCGCGAGCTGGGCCAGCACCTGCACCCGCACATGCTGCGGCATTCCTTCGCCAGCCATATCCTGGAATCCTCCCAGGACCTGCGCGCGGTGCAGGAGCTGCTCGGCCATGCCGACATCGCCACCACGCAGATCTACACCCACCTGGACTTCCAGCACCTGGCCAAGGTCTACGACAACGCCCACCCGCGGGCCAGGCGCGTCAAACGCGATACCGATACAGGAGCCGAGGAATGAACATCCGGCTGGTCACCTTCGACCTCGACGACACCCTCTGGGACGTCGCCCCGGTGATGAACAGCGCCGAGGCCACCCTGCGCGAATGGCTGGCGGCGAACGCCGCGCAACTGGGTCCGGTGCCCATCGAGCATCTGTGGGCGATCCGTGCGCGGCTGATGCAGCAGGACCCAATGCTCAGGCACCGCCTGAGCGAGCTGCGCCGGCGCATCCTCCTGCACGCCCTGCTCGACGCCGGTTATCCACAGGCGGAAGCGGCGGACCTGGCCGAGGCCGGTTTCCAGGTCTTCCTCCATGCGCGCCACCAGGTCAGCCTGTTCCCCGAGGTGCACCCGACCCTGGAGGCCCTGGCCAACCGCTTCATCCTCGGCGTGCTCACCAATGGCAACGCCGACGTGCGCCGCCTGGGGCTGGCCGACTACTTCCAGTTCGCCCTGTGCGCCGAGGAGCTGGGCATCGGCAAGCCCGATCCGAAACCCTTCCGGGAAGCGCTCAAGCGCGCCGGCGTTGAGCCGCAGCAGGCGGTGCACATCGGCGACCACCCCAGCGACGACATAGCCGGCGCCCGCCGCGCCGGCCTGCAGGCCATCTGGTTCAACCCGGCGCGCAAGGCCTGGGAGGGCGAGGAAGCGCCCAGCGCGATCATCCACAGCCTCGCGGAGCTGCCCGGGGTGCTGGCGCGGCTGTAATCGAAACGCTCCTCGTGGGAGCGCCGATGGTTCATCGTAGGGCGCATAACGCCTACGGCGTTATCCGCCGCATCGCGGACGGAGTCCTACAGGGGGGAACACCGCGATTTCCCAACTGCGGGCCCTGCCCGCGATTCGCGCGCAGGGCGCGCTCCTACAGGGGAGCCGCGTGGCTGGGGCAGCGTAGGAGCGGATCTCATCCGCGATCCGCGCCGATACCTCCGGCTATCGCGGACAAGGTCCGCTCCTACGCCCTCCGGCAAACACAAGACCCGTAGGATGGCGTTGAGCGAAGCGATACCCATCACCCCAACCGCATGGGTTTCGCAAGGCTCAACCCATCCTACGAAGAGCACTGCGCCCACGGGCCACCACAAAGAAAAAGCCCGCCGCTCCCCTTCCGGGGAGGGCGGGCCTTTTCACGACGTCGCCCTTAGATGGGGCGGCTGCCGTATTTGCTGTCCGGCTTCTTCGGCGGATCGGCGACCACGTTGGGCTCGATCTCCTGGACCTTGCCGCCACGGGAGAGGAACTCTTCCATGGCCCTGGCCAGGGCGTCGCGCTCCTTCTGCTTGGCCTCCACCGAGGGCAGTTCCTCTTCCTCTACGGCTGCCTTGGCTTTCTTGCCGCCACCAGAGGAAGCCGGGGCCTCGTCGGCTTCGCCATCGGCGTCGCCATCGTCAGCCGCGGCCAGCTCTTCGCCGTCGTCCTCGTCGCCACTTTCCAGCTCGTCTTGTTCCAGTTCTTCGTCGCTCATTGTTCAACCTCGTGGTGCTGCAAAGCAGGTTAGTTATAGCCCAGCCGCGCGCTTTGACGAACGCTGCCGGAAAAAATTCACAGAGCCTCGCCCTGCAGGGTCGCCAGCACCTTGCGCGGCCCGCCGTGATCGCGGTGTTCGCCCAGGTAGATGCCCTGCCAGGTGCCCAGCGCCAGGCGCCCGGCACTGACCGGCAGGGTCAGCTGGCAGCCCAGCAGGCTGGCCTTGAAGTGCGCGGGCAAGTCGTCCGGCCCTTCGTAATCGTGCTCGTAGCCACCCTCGCCCTGCGGCACCAGGCGATTGAAGAATCGCTCGAAGTCCCGCCGCACCGAGGAGTCGGCATTCTCGTTCAGCGTCAGCGACGCCGAGGTGTGCTGCAACAGCAGGTGCAGCAGGCCGACCCGGCAACGCGCCAGGTCCGGCAATGCCGCCAGCACCTCGTCGGTGACCAGGTGGAAACCGCGCGACCGCGGGCGCAGGGTGATCAGGGTCTGCTGCCACATGGCGAGGCCTCCGATTGGCTACCGATGCGGGCGCATTCTAGCGAAGCGCAGAAAAAAACAAAGGGCGCCCGTAGGCGCCCTTCGTCGAACTCGCGCGAACCTTACAGGTTGTAGCCGCGCTCGTTGTGCAGGGCCAGGTCCAGGCCCACGGTTTCTTCTTCTTCGGTGACGCGCAGGCCGATGACCAGGTCCAGCACCTTGAGGATCACGAAGCTGACGATCCCGGTGTAGACGATGGTGAAGGCCACGCCCTTGAACTGGATGAACAGCTGGGCGCCGATGTCGGTAACGGTGCCGAAGCCACCCAGGGCCGGCGCTGCGAACACGCCGGTCAGCAGGGCGCCGACGATGCCGCCGACGGCATGCACGCCGAAGGCGTCCAGGGAGTCGTCGTAGCCGATGGCGCGCTTCAGGCTGGTGGCGGCGAAGAAGCAGATCACGCCGGCGGCCAGGCCGAGGATGATGGCGCCCATCGGACCGCAGGTGCCGGCGGCCGGGGTCACGGCCACGAGGCCGGCGACCACGCCCGAAGCGATGCCCAGGGCGCTCGGCTTGCCGTGGGTGATCCACTCGGCGAACATCCAGCCCAGGGCCGCAGCGGCGGTGGCGATCTGGGTCACCAGCATGGCCATGCCGGCGGTGCCGTTGGCGGCGGCGGCGGAACCGGCGTTGAAGCCGAACCAGCCGATCCACAGCAGGGCCGCGCCGACCAGGGTGTAGCCCAGGTTGTGCGGGGCCATGGCGGCGGTCGGGTAGCCCTTGCGCTTGCCCATCACCAGGCAGGCCACCAGGCCGGCCACACCGGCGTTGATGTGCACCACGGTGCCGCCGGCGAAGTCCAGCACGCCCCAGTCCCACAGCAGGCCGCCGTCGCCGCTCCAGACCATGTGTGCGATGGGGGCGTAGACCAGGGTGAACCACAGGCCGGTGAAGATCAGCAGCGCGGAGAACTTCATGCGCTCGGCGAAGGCGCCGACGATCAGCGCCGGGGTGATGATCGCGAAGGTCATCTGGAACATCACGAAGACGCTTTCCGGGAACAGCGCGGCGGCGGAGGTCAGGCCGGTGCTGGTCAGGCCGCTGAGGAAGGCCTTGTCGAAGCCGCCGACGAAGGAGGCGAAGTTGATCACGCCCTTCTCCATGCCGACGGTGTCGAAGGCCAGGCTGTAGCCGTAGACGACCCACAGGATGCTGATCAGCGCGGTGATGGCGAAGCACTGCATCATGATCGACAGGACGTTCTTGGCGCGCACCATGCCGCCGTAGAACAGGGCCAGGCCGGGGATGGTCATCATCAGCACCAGGGCGCTGGAAATCAGCATCCAGGCGGTGTCGCCACTGTTCAGGACCGGGGCCGCAGCTTCGTCCGCCATGGCCAGGCCAGGCATTGCGAGGGACAAAAGGGCTCCTAGCCCTGCGAACTTGCGCAGAGTCATTGTTGTTTCTCCTGGGGCGGTGGGGTTCGGTTGGCTTAGATGGCGTCGGTACCGGTCTCGCCGGTACGGATGCGGATCGCCTGTTCCAGATTCACGACGAAAATCTTGCCGTCGCCGATCTTGCCGGTGTTGGCGGCCTTGGTGATGGCTTCGATGACGCGGTCCAGCTGGTCGTCGGCGATGGCCACGTCGATCTTCACCTTGGGCAGGAAGTCGACGACGTACTCCGCACCACGGTACAGCTCGGTGTGCCCCTTCTGCCGGCCGAAGCCCTTGACTTCGGTCACAGTGATGCCCTGCACGCCGATCTCGGACAGCGACTCGCGCACGTCGTCGAGCTTGAACGGCTTGATGATGGCTGTGACTAGCTTCATGAAACTCTCTCCCGTGTTTTGGTGGACTCGCCCCAGGAAAACGAACCCGGGGACAAGTCTAAGCGCAGTGTCTGGCTTTGTAACGCGCCGGCCGCCCTACCTCAGCACTCCGACTCCTCCAGCCGCTTCCCGCGAAGCGCTCGTCAGCTCCGCCAGCCGCACCGGACCTGCATCGGTGCACGCTATGCCAGCCCCAAAGCAGGAAGCTTGCCAGCTCGGCGAAAAGCCCGGCGATTCAGCCGCTTAGCGAAAAACACCGGGCGCCGGGCGATGGCCGGGTGCCATGTCGCGCACCAGAAGCGGGCAGTACTGCCGCCATGCCTGCGCAAAAATCGTGCAGCGCCCTGCTTTTTCCGGCCAATGCGGGGGCCGACCAGGGCCATCCGGGCGGCGCCATAGGGAAGAGGCTCGACCAGCGCTGGACCAGGGCCATCTATCCGAAGGGATTTTCCGAAAGCCTGAAGGCAAGTTCCTCAGTATCCGAGCGGGCGTCGCCGCAGGAGTCGAAAGACCTATCTTTCGCCGATTTGCGGAAAACCAGCGATGAGCCTTCTCCCCAGCCGCCGCGCCTGGCCCGGCCAGGCGACCTCCACGCCCGCCAACCACTTCAGGCAGGACATCAACGGCCTGCGCGCCCTGGCGGTGGTCGCGGTCATCCTCTATCACTTCGACGTCGGCGGACTGGCCGGCGGATTCGCCGGCGTGGACGTGTTCTTCGTGCTCTCCGGCTACCTCATGGCGGGGATCATCGGCACGGGCCTGCAACGCAACGACTTCTCCGTCCTGGCGTTCTACTGGGCCCGGGCCAGGCGCATCCTTCCGGCGTTGCTGGTGGTCTGCGCGGTCGTGCTGGCCGTCGGCTGGCTGCTGCTGGCGCCGAACGACTACAAGACCCTCGGCCGGCACGCCCGACAGTCCCTGGCCTTCCTGTCCAATCACCTGTATCTGAAGGAAGCCGGCTACTTCGACAGCGCCAGCCAGGCGAAATGGCTGCTGCACACCTGGTCGCTGTCCGTCGAATGGCAGTTCTACCTGGCGTTGCCGCTCATCCTCGCCCTCGCCTGGAAGCTGTTGCCCCGGCGCGGCACGCTCGTGGGCGTGCACCTGGCGCTGTTCTCCTGCTCGCTGGCGCTGTGCATCGCGCTGACCGCCAGCCATCCGCAAAAGGCTTTCTACCTCCTGCCCGCCCGCGCCTGGGAAATGCTCCTGGGCGGGTTGTGCTTCCTGCTCTGCTCGAACCTCGGGCTCCCGGCGACGGCGCGGCGCCTGCTGGAAGCCGGCGGCCTGGCGCTGATAGGGGCGTCGGTGTTCCTGCTCGACGAATCCGCCGCCTGGCCCGGCGCACTGGCGCTGCTGCCGACCCTGGGAACCGCCATGGTGCTGGCGGCCTGGCGGGAAACCTCGCCGTGGTGCACCCATGGCGCCGTGCAGTGGCTGGGCACGCGCTCCTACTCCCTGTACCTGTGGCACTGGCCGCTGGTGGCCTGGCTGTTCCATGCCGGCCACCGGCAAACGCCCCTGTGGATCGCCGCAGCCCTATTGCTGACGCTGATACTGGGCGAGCTTTCCTACCGACTGGTGGAACGACCGACGCGGCGCTGGCTGGGCACGGGCAGGCGGGCGTTCGCCGTGGCCGGACTGGCCGGCCTGATGATCCTCGCCGGCTACCTGGCGCAGGTGGTGGTCAGGGCGAAAGGCTTCCCGCAACGGATGCCCGCGGACATCCTGGCGATGCGCGAACAGGCCCTGCAGGGCACGCCGCGCAACGAGGAGTGCCTGAGCAAGGGCGCGGGCTGCGTGTATGGCGGGCCGGACATCCAGGCCATGCTCATCGGCGACAGCCATGCCGCCTCCGTGGTCACCGCCGCACAACTCGCGCTGCCCGACGCCGGCCAGGGCATCTACCTGCGGGCCGCGCCAGCCTGCCTGCCGGTTCCCGGGCTGCACATCCGCGAGCACCCGCGCGACAACCCGGAGGACACCTGCAACCGCCTGCGCCGGCAGCTGCCGGCCGAACTCGGCGACGCGCCCGGCCGGGTGCCGCTGATCATCGTCACCCGCACTTCCGTCTACCCGCTGGGCTACAACGGCATCGACCAGAACCGCAAGAACCGGCCGCAGGCCTACATCAGCTCGCCCGTAGACGAGCTCAGCAGCGAATGGCTCGAAGCGTTCGCCCGGCTCTACATCGACCACGCCTGCGCCCTGGCGCGGCAGCGCCCGGTCTACCTGGTGCGGCCGATACCGGAAATGCGCGTCGACGTACCGGATGTGATGAGCCGGAAGATGCTCCAGGGGAAGGCGCCGCAAGTCACCCTCAGCCGGGCCGACTACGAGGCGCGCAACGGCTTCGTCTGGAGCGTGCAGGACCGCGCCCGGGAAGCCTGCGGCGTGCAGATTCTCGATCCGCTTCCCTACCTGTGCGACGAAGGGCAATGCTACGGCGGCCGGGAAGGGCAGGCCTACTACGCCGACGACAACCACCTCAACGCGGCGGGCAGCCGGCTCCTGGCGCCCATGTTCGCCGAGGTCTTCGCGGACCTGTCCACGGCCCAGGCCGATCCCCCGCGCTAGCGCGCAGAACCTGCGGCGGCTGCCCGGTCCGCGCCAGCGGCACCGGGCAGCGTGATAGACTTCCCACCCAGTCCCAACCGGAAACCCTCGCCATGCTGCCGCCCAAAGCCTTCCTCGACGCCCTCGGCCAACAGGCCAGCCGCCTCTTCGGCGGTGAATCGCCGCTGCCCCGCGCCGAGCTGGAGGCGCAATTCAAGGTCCTGCTGCAGAGCGCCTTCGGCAAGCTCGACCTGGTCAGCCGCGATGAGTTCGACAGCCAGATGGTGGTGCTCGCCCGCACCCGCGCCCGCCTGGAGGCGCTGGAAGCCAAGGTCGCCGAACTGGAAGCCAGGCTCACGCCGCCCGCCGAGGCCGAATAAGCCGCAGGGGTTGGGAAAGGAGAGCGATTCCTCTCCCGCCTTTTTCCCGCTCGTGTTCACCAACCCGGGCCAACAAGAAACTTCCCACAGGACATCGGCAGCATTACAGCGACTCCGAGCATGGTCCCGGCTTCCCTGACCTCCTAGACTGGCGGTTTGTGAGGGAAGAGGCTGCCCCCATCCATGTCCCTGGCCATCGTCCACAGCCGCGCCCAGGTCGGCGTCGAGGCTCCCGGCGTCACCGTCGAGGCGCACCTGGCCAACGGCCTGCCGTCGCTGACCCTGGTCGGCCTGCCGGAAACCGCGGTCAAGGAAAGCAAGGACCGCGTGCGCAGCGCCATCCTCAACTCCGGCTTCGAATTCCCCGCCCGACGCATCACCCTCAACCTCGCCCCGGCCGACCTGCCCAAGGACGGCGGACGCTTCGACCTGGCCATCGCCCTGGGCCTGCTCGCCGCCAACGGCCAGTTGGCCGGCGCCAGCCTGGACGGCCTCGAATGCCTCGGTGAACTGGCCCTGTCCGGCGCCCTGCGCCCGGTGCAGGGCGTGCTACCGGCCGCCCTGGCGGCGCGCGCCGCCGGCCGCGCCCTGGTGGTGCCGAAGGAGAATGCCGAGGAAGCCAGCCTGGCCAGCGGCCTGACCGTCTACGCCGTCGGCCACCTGCTGGAGCTGGCCGCGCACCTGACCGGCCAGACGCCCCTGGCGCCCTACCAGGCCCGCGGCCTGCTGCGGGAAACCCCGCCCTACCCCGACCTCGCCGAGGTCCAGGGCCAGGCCGCGGCCAAGCGCGCCCTGCTGGTGGCCGCGGCCGGGTCGCACAACCTGTTGCTGAGCGGCCCGCCGGGCACCGGCAAGACGCTGCTGGCCAGCCGCCTGCCGGGGTTGCTGCCGCCGCTGAGTGAAGACGAGGCATTGCAGGTGGCGGCCATCCACTCCGTGTCCGGGCGCGGGCCGCTGACGCACTGGCCGCAGCGCCCGTTCCGCCAGCCGCACCACAGCGCCTCGGCCGCCGCGCTGGTGGGTGGCGGCAGTCGGCCGCAACCCGGGGAGATCACCCTGGCCCACGAAGGCGTGCTATTTCTCGACGAGCTGCCGGAGTTCGATCGCAAGGTCCTGGAGGTCCTCCGCGAGCCCCTGGAAGGGGGAGAAATCGTGATCGCCCGGGCCAACGGCCGGGTGCGCTTCCCGGCGCGCTTCCAACTGGTGGCGGCGATGAACCCCTGCCCCTGCGGCTACCTGGGCGACCCCAGCGGCCGCTGCCGTTGCACCCCGGAGCAGATCCAGCGCTACCGCGCCAAGCTCTCCGGCCCGCTGCTGGACCGCATCGACCTGCACCTGACAGTGGGCCGCGAAACCACGCGTCTCGTCCCTCAGAATGGCAGCCTGGGCAGCGCCGAGGTCGCCGCGCAGGTGGCCAGCGCCCGCGAGCGGCAACTGGCGCGGCAGGGTTGCGCGAACGCCGTCCTCGACCTCAAGTCGATGCACCAAAACTGCGCACTGGACGATCAGGACCAGGCCTGGCTGGAAACCGCCGGCGAGCGCCTGGACCTGTCCCTGCGCGCCCTGCACCGCATCCTCAAGGTCGCCCGCACCCTGGCCGACCTGGAAGGCGCCGAACGCATCGCCCGCTCGCACCTGGCCGAGGCCCTGCAATACCGCGCCGGGCACTGAGCCTCAGCAGCGCCAGAACGGCCGCAGCGCCTCGATGCGCGCCTGCTCGCGGGAAATGCCGATGTCACGCAGTTGCTCGTCGCCGAGCTCCAGCAGTTGCCTGCGCGTGCGCACCCGCCGCCAGAACTGGCGCCAGCGGCTTTCCGCCGGGCCGCGCGGAGCCAGGCTGCCGTCGTCGATGCCGAGCAGTTCGCGCTGATACAGGGTCAGGCGCACGTCTGTCATGCCGTTCATGTCGTCACTCCTCCTCCGAGCCTATGGATAGAGTGGCGAAAGGACAGGCTGCATTACAGATTCAAAGAAATGGAATTTTTTCCATACAGACAGCGGAAAAAACCAACTGAATGGCGTACTTTTGCCCGATCTGTACTGGTCTTTGCCGCCACGATGCGGCACGGGGCATCTGTCATGAAACGCTACGCACAATTGGCCGCCACCCTCGGCGAGCGCATCGAGCAGGGGCTGTACCGCCCCGGCGACCGCCTGCCCTCGGTGCGCTCACTGAGCGAGGAGCACGGCGTCAGCATCAGCACCGTGCAGCAGGCCTACCGGGTGCTGGAGGATGCCGGGCTGGTCGAGCCGAGGCCCAAGTCCGGCTTCTTCGTCCCCGAACGGCGCCCGCAGCCGGCCATGCCGGCGATGACCCGGCCGGCGCAACGGCCGGTGGACGTATCGCAGTGGGACCAGGTGCTGGAGCAGGTGCGCCACGCCCCCGGCGGCGACTTCGTCCAGCTCGGCCGCGGCACCCCGGACATCGCCAGTCCCTCGCTCAAGCCGCTGCAGCGCGCCATGGCCAACGCCGCGCGGCGCACCGACCTGCAGGCCCTGGGCTACGAAGGCATCCAGGGCTCGCTGGCGCTGCGCGAACAGATTTCCCGGCTGATGCTGGACTCCGGCTGTCAGGTGCCGCCCAGCGAAACGATCATCACCACCGGCTGCCAGGAGGCCCTGGCCATCACCCTGCGCGCCGTCTGCCAGCCGGGCGACATCGTCGCCATCGATTCGCCGAGCTTCCACGGCGCCATGCAGACGCTCAAGGCCCAAGGCCTGAAGGCCCTGGAAATCCCCACCGACCCGACCAACGGGGTGAGCCTGGAGGCCCTGGAACTGGCCATGGAGCAATGGCCGGTGAAGCTGATCCTGCTCACCCCCAACTGCAACAACCCGCTGGGCTACATCATGCCCGACGCGCGCAAGCGCGCCCTGCTCAGCCTGGCCCAGCGCTACGACGTGCCCATCCTGGAGGACGACGTCTACGGCGAGCTGGCCTATGCCTACCCGCGGCCGCGCAGCATCAAGTCCTTCGACAGCGACGACCGCGTGCTGCTGGCCAGCTCCTTCTCCAAGACCGTGGCGCCGGGCCTGCGCACCGGCTGGGTGGTGCCGGGGCGCTACCTGGACCGCATCCTCCACCTCAAGTACATCGCCAGCGGCACCTGCGCGCCGCAGCCGCAGATGGCCCTGGCCGAATTCGTCGGCGGCGGCCACTACGAGCCGCACATCCGCCGCATGCGCGCCCAGTACCAGCGCCACCGCGACCAGATGACCGACTGGATCGCCCGCTACTTCCCCGAAGGCACCCGCGCCACCCGGCCGCAGGGCGGCTTCATGCTCTGGGTGGAGCTGCACCCGCAGTTCGACAGCGTGCGGCTGAACCGCGAACTGCAGGCCGAGCGCGTGCAGGTGGCGGCCGGCAGCATCTTCTCGGCCGCCGGCAAGTACCGCAATTGCCTGCGCATGAACTACTCAAACCGCGACCTGCCGCGCATCGAAGAAGCCGTGCGCAAGGTCGGCGCCTGCGCCACGCGGCTGGTGGAGGAACTGCACGCCGAGGCCGGGGAGGATGTCGCCCTGGCGTGAAGGGGCATAGCGCCTGGGCGACGGTGTTGGGGAGGCACGGTCGTAGGAGTGGCTGTCTTGCCGGCTGCACCAAGGTGCGCCTCAACGGATGGGTTGAGCCTGCGAAACCCATGCGGCCGCGGTGATGGGTATCGCTTCGCTCAACACCATCCTACGGGGTGGTTTGCCGGCGGGGGTAGGAGCGGGCCCTGCCCGCGATTCGCGCGCAGGGCGCGCTCCTACAGGGAAATACCGTGCCGGGCGACAAGGCACAATCGAAACATTTATCCACCGCACAGCTCCCGCCCACCGGCACGGGGCTGCGATACTCGCGGCCTGCCTTCCGGAGACCGCCATGACCAGCCTGATCCTCGGCCCGCTCGCCATTCCCATGCCCCAGGCCCTGCTCTACCTGGGCTTCCTCGCCGCGCTGCTGGGCGGCTGGCTGGCCTTCGTCGCGCGCTACGCCGGGCAATACGCAGCGGCACCCTGGAGCATGCTGGACATCCGCGACGGCGGTTTCCTCGCCTGGCCGGGCGCCCTCGCCGCGGCCCTGCTCGGCGCCTGGCTGGCCTGGCGCCGCAACAGCCTGCGCCGGCCGCTGGCCATCGCCCTGGTGAGCGGCCTCTGCGTCTGGGGTAGCGGCAACGCCGTAGTCTCCGCCCTGGACCGCGGCCAGCAACTGCCGGCCCTGGCGCTGAGCGACCTGCAGGGCCGCCCGGTGAACCTCGGCCAACTGGACGGCCGCCCGCTGGTGGTCAACCTCTGGGCCACCTGGTGCCCGCCCTGCCGCCGCGAGATGCCGGTGCTGGAAGCCGCCCAGAAGGCGCGCCCGGACGTGCGCTTCGTGCTGGTCAACCAGGGCGAACCGGCCGAGGCCGTCACCAGCTTCCTCGCCAGCCAGAACCTGAAGCCCAGGGAAGTCCTGCTCGACCTCGGCAACCAGCTCGGCCAGGCCACCGGCGCCTACGGCATGCCGACCACCTTCTTCTACGCCGCCGACGGCCGCCTGCGCCACAGCCACATGGGCGAACTGTCCGCCGCCAGCCTGGAGCACGGCCTGCACCAGTTGGCCGAGCCCCGGCGCTGAGCCGGGATGTGATAACCGACCAAACTCATGCCGAACTCGATGCCAGATGACCAGAGCGCATCCTGAACCTCATTACAGGCTTTTCTATTAGACGATAAGTCATCGCCGAAAAGGCAATTACGCAAATCAACGCCAGGAAACTCATGACAGAGTTCTGGTATGCACTACCGGACAGGATATCGAATTTCTCGACGACTGAAAGAATAGGCATATGAAAGAGATAAACTCCATATGACCAATGCCCTAGTGCCTCAAGAGCCCGTCGGACAAACAAACCAATCCGCGACACACGAATAAGCTGCGGCTTGGCGTAAAGCATCGTAAATCCCACGAACCAGAGTCCAAGCAATGGCAAGAGAAGGTAGAGAGTGAAGGCATCAACCTTGCCTTTCTGAAACAGAGTATCTCCTACAACTCCAGTTCTCGCGAGCATCAGTAGAATCAACGATGCCAGTGAAACCTTGAAAAACAACTGGCTACGCACAATACCACTCCGAGATTGACCATTGACATAAAAGGCCGCAATTCCGCCCAGAAGAAACACTTCAAAATTGTAAATCACATCATGGTGGGCCAGTCGGTTCCATATTACGCGGCTCATTACAAAGCCATCGTCATAAGGAATATCCCAGAATACAATTGCGCTGTATATAAAGTACGCAAGAATAATGAAGAGCAAGGCTACAAACACACCAAGGCTCAAGCAGAGCCAACGCATGAAAAGGAACAAGACTGGCGCCAGGACGAAGAAAGCCACCTCGACAGGAAGGCTCCAGTAAACATGATTGAAAATTATGCCACCATCGATCTTATATGCACCAAAGAACCCAAACAAAGCCAGAACCTCATCCCAGCGATAGAATGACTCGGGCCAATAAATCAAGACACAGGCGAGAATAGAAAAATAATACAACGGCAACACTCTCAACGCTCTATTTCTGTAGTACCCGCAAACACCTAAAATAGAACCCGGCTCATAACGACCAAGTATAAAATTCTGGGTAATCAGAAACCCACTCAAACAGAAGAAAACAAGGACCGGTATGTAGCCGAAGGGCCTCAACAGCCACTCCAGATGAGAGGTACCTAGAGCCGTATAGAACTCAAACGGATAATGTCTCAACACCACGGCAAAGGCGCAAACCCCTCGCAGGATGAGCAGATAGTCGAATGACTGGAGAGAGCTATCTCTTTCTACCAAATCGCAAATCCTATTATGCTAATTCATTTCACACCAGCCAACCAAAAACGCCAAACTCTTTTAGCTATTTAACCGAATCCCGGTCATTGGGTTTTAGCTGATGCTTGCCCCTATATTTAGCATTACGCCAAAACATTCAGAAGCAGCCCTAGGAAAACTTCGACTCCGGCTTACTGCAACTAGTTAGTCTTCACGCCGCATAAATATCCATACGCCATCATCTCCAATAGGGTTTGGCACGTCCAATCTAATGCAATGCACCGAGACCCGATAGCGCTCGTCATAATCGGCCATGACCTCAGACTCGACACAAGAGGCATGTTCAATATCATCTTCGCTTATAGGGCCATCAAAATAGAGCCTTATATCCAAAGATGATTCAGACATTGAAAATGTTATCGCACGAACTCTTGCTGACACCTCACCCAGAAGGGCTCTTTGAATATTCAGACGGGCCGTCAAAACTGAATTATCAATAGCAATCACCCTTCATGGCCTCGCAGGCACGATGTGAATATGGACATCTACTCCAACTTTATCTATAACCTGCACGACGTCCCCCCCTACGGTACTCGGAATAGATGCTATGGACCGCCAAGCCGGCATCCAGCACATCCAGGAGACATCGAAAAAATCTGGCTATTGCCAAACCGCAAATCTGTAGTCCATTACGTATTGATCAATATACTCTTCTAGAAACAAGCCCCCAGGCACTAGACCATTAGCCACTTGATTAGCCTCTATTGAAGTAATTCTCATATCCACACTCGCCGCAGATGAGAGGTTGCTTCCGCAGAGCTTTATATAGAGCACTCATCCAGTTATGGCGCCACGGGCGCCCACTTTCGATAGCGATTAATCGACTTCCACAATTTAAACATCTGATCTGAAAAGCCAGGAAAACAAATATCAATCCCGCACACAATAGTGGCCATACAACAAGGCCAGAGAAGTCATTTATCACATCTTCCCAAGCAGGAGAAAACAAATAAACCACCCCTCCCATAAGAGCAAGTAGAGAGTTCAAAAAACACGTAAGAGCTGAAAGCAAACACAGCCACAGGGTAAATTTACGAAAAATCATTTCCCTTCCTCTCTCGCGAGCTTGGGTGCCAATGGAATTTTCAGCGGGGAGGTCCAACTTTCACTCTTCCCTCCTATTTCACCCAAGGCAATCGATGAAGCGGGTTGGCTCTTTTGCACAAGCTAACCACTGACAGGCTCTTTGCGGCGAAAGACAACTCTGCCAACTCCGGAAAACCCCGGAAGGCTCCCGCTCCCTACAATCAACTCAGACCTGCATCTCAAGCTAGAATCCTGATATGCTGTGTATTGGCAAACGACATCTTCGATTTCCTCAACGTCCTCTTCGAGGTTTTCCTCAAGATAGAACTTCAATACCCACTCATCACCATCCCATAGCAATGTGACCATTCTAAAATTGGTCGAGATTTTCCCTACCAATGCTTGAATCAGCATTAGCACTTGGTAGTTCCAATCCTCCAGTCCGGGTTGGTCAATCATTCAGGACTCCAATCTTGGCTTGCAGGAATAATGCTTGGGCTCTTCTTCCTTTACAATGAACGCGCTTATATCAAAACCGAGATCAACGCTATACCAGCAACTCCCTAAAACTTAACCCACCAGGAAACCTTGAGCATTTTTCCTAGAACTTTCACTTGGCCTGCATGGTAAGCATCAAGGACTTTTTGAGCATCGGGCACACTATTCAGGAAACCACCTTATCCTCGTCTCAGCTGGCCTCACAACAACATGACGAGGCTGTTTCAGGATTATTTTTGTGGAGATACCAAGAAGATCTTTTGGTATAGGCATCCATTTTTCAGCACAAAATTATCCAGATAGAAACCTTTCCTTTAATTTCTCTATAACCTGGTTCATGGCTACAAGCGGGCAGTCATCATCTTGAGAGTATATGCTGCACGAAGCCATGTCCTCCGGATAACCAAAGTCTGCATAGACCTCCTGAAGGCTATTTATTTTGTTTTCATCACTGTCACCTGACGTCTCAATATAGAGCAGAAAAGCTAAACGCCACTTATCTATATCGGCATCGCAATCCGTCTTATCCACCTGCATTGAAATAAGCTCAAGAAGCTCTTCATCACTTAAGTATTCACCCCCTGCAATGATAGCAACCATCTCACACTCAGAGCCATTTACGAGCAGGCTAATAGCATATTCAAAAACATCATCTCGCTTTACCCAGCGCCTTCTAAATCCCAAGTAAACGGTTGACCAACAGATCAACCCAAAATCAAACAGAACACTGAGCGGAGACATTACTCCCCCTATCTCTTCGGAGTCCGGTTAGGCAAGCCAGTAATTTTACCGTCAGGGATAAAACACCTGTAGGTTACACCCCCACATCAACCTTATTATCAATAATCGATCAATTCACGATCGAGACAATAACCGATCAATAACTCACCATTACTACTATATAAAACAGTTACAGCCCCTATATCTTCATATATCTCACTCAGCATCGCTGACTCGAGAACATACCACTATCCAGCAAGGTAAATTAGCTATAAATTCCATTATTAACTCCTCACATCAGATACAATGCGAGAAGCGTTTCCAGCATAGTGGATACACCCTCTTGTAACACTTTGGCTAACTCTTCCGTAAACACCTACTGGCCATCCGAGCTCCACAACCGGGTTTCCACGTGCACCTGTTCTAAAAATCGAATATTTCTGGAATACGTTCAGCATTCAATTTCTTTCGAAATTGAGTCCCTGGCCAGAATCAAAGCATCTACAAATCCAGACAACGGAACCTTCGGGCTTGAACTACCTAACTCGACAAAGATTTCCAATCTCTAACCTGTCCACCCCCATATCTTGATTAATCTGAGCGACAGGCTCTCCTTTATATTGGACCTCGATGGTCAGTTTTTTATAGCGACAATCGCTATATCCTAGTAGCTCGAAGTCCTTGTCAATTTCAAGCTTCATGTCGTACCTTGACGTCTAGAACCCAGAAAAAGATCCAGCGCTATTGTAGTGCGACCTCGTTCAATATGGCACTCGAGCCTACAATCCACCTTGATTCAGGTTGGAAAATTTAAATTCCCGAATAAAAGCCACTCTATTTAACAAGCCGCCAACCCGTCACTCAACTGCAGAAAAGAGCCTGGACTACTAGTAAAATCTTCAATATGAGAGGAAATACGCGAAAGGCATAAAAACTAGATATTTCTTATATCTACCAATTACCCGCGCAAGCAGCAACTCAACTACCAGGCAAGGTTGTCTTTTTTGGCTTTCTCTACTGCTTCAAGCCAATCGTCCCATGCTGCAGGGTCTGGCGGTCCCGAGTTATCAGACAAAACTGTCCAATCAAGGGAACTAAGTATTATCGCTATGTCCTCAGATTTTGTTAGCTCATATTCACGTTCAAGAAAGTAAAACATCGCACAAAAAGCTTGCTCTGGAGTCAATCTTTCATCATTTTCCATCTTTACTTCCTCTTGGCTTAAGCGATGCCAATCCTCTTTTAGGGTCATATGGCCTGGACGCTTTATTAATTCTGCCATTGATCACCTGACCTCCGCTTGTTTGCACCCATGCCTGGCTACCATCCGGCAATATCTTCACAGACCAGATGGTTCCGTGGCGATCCCCCCCTAGCACTGACTTATTGTAATTCGCCAAGCTTGTAAGTAACTCTCGATTGGCGGGAGTATCGGGTATATGTCCTTCAGCCTTTCTAAAGAATTGCTATTGTTGCTTTTGCACCAACTATTCGCGCCTAATATAAACCGGAACCACACTATCACCAGAGAAATCTATCCAAACTTCACCCACTGCAACACTATATGTTATTGATACTGACTCAACCCCCATAACCAATGAGTCAAACTCAGTAATTACATCATCGATTTCCTCCCTATCCTCAGCCAGATCCTCCACCAAGAAAAACCTAACATCTACCCCTTGAGAAAAATCAATCAGTACGGCTCTGAAATTTGGGGAAATCGCCCCCAACAAAGCCTGCACCAATGCAATAATTATTTTATTCCTAACTATTAAATTCATATCATTCCACCAGCTTGGGCGTAGGACTAGTAGGGACAATACTTGGACTTTTCGTTCCCTTAATAATGAAAACGTTCGTTGGCTGACTGTTTATCCCAGCACCAATATTTACGTTAGTTCCAGTGATCCCATCAACTCGAACGACAGGAAACCCTTGAGCATTCTTACCTAGAATAACCGCATTACCAGAACGATATGCGTCCAGAACCTTCTGCGCATCAGAGATATCGTTCAAATACCCCCCTTTACCTCGCTCTGCCAACTGAGGTGTTCCCTCTAGATGTCTTAGTTGCTTCTGGCGACTGATTTGACCGGAAACCTCTGGAAAGTCTTTGGGTGTAAGTATCCCTTTTGCAGCAATGGATCCTTCCTTTGCCAGAATATACCCCCGCCTGAGCACATTCCCGGCCAAGCCTCCCACCAAGTGGGCCGCCACAGCCTTCCCCACCTCTGCCTGCGCGGCCTCTATGCCTCCGCTGCGGTACTCGGAATGGATGCCATGGATCGTCAAGCCGGCATCCAGCACGCCCAACGCGGCAGCCACCCAATGTCCATCCGGATCGCTGTAGCTGTAGGGATTGTTCAGGGAATAGGCATAGCGATTGAAACTTCCCGGTGTTTCCTCACTGGCCTCCTTCGGATCCACCGACAGGAATCGCCCAATCAAGGGGTCGTAGTAACGAGCTCCGGCGTAAACCAGGCCGCTGTCCTGGCTCTGCGCATGGCCGGTGAAACCGAGCGTCCCGTAGCCCTGGTAGCCAGGGCGGTCCTGGCGTTCTCCAAAGGGGCGGTAATGCTCGCGCCAGAGCAGGTTTCCGCTCTCGTCGGTGGCGGCCACCGGCGAGCCCAGATGGTCGTTGTGGTAGTAGGTGACGAAGACCTCACTGGCGCTGGCCATTCCACAGAGCAGCAGCAGGCCAAGGCCGGCCAGCTTCATCCATTGGTGCATGATCGTTCTCCCTGGCCGGTAGTCAGAAAACGGTGCCCTGGTGACCATTCACCGGGAAGCGCTTTTCCTTGCAGTTGGAGACCCCATTGGCGTTGTCGTCTACGAACTCGCACTGCATGCGGGAAGCGATGCGCTCACCTGCCAGGTAGACGTGTTCGACGAATCCGCCGTCGGCGGGGAAGTCCTCGCGCAGCAGGCGCCCCTCCTGGCCATACAGGGAGAACACCTGGGTGCCGTTGGCGAACGCGGTCGCACTGCGGTAGCCACGTGGGTCGTAGCGGTAGGTTTCGCTGGGGAAAGGGCAGTCCCATTGCGGGCTGGCGCAGTACAACAACATCTGGCTGGCGCCGTTATAGGTGTAGCGCGAACGCCCCTGGGTGACATTGCCCCGGTTGTTGTAGGTGAAGCCGATGTTCAGGGAGCCATTGAGCGCGGCGAGGCGCCCCTGGCCATCGTAGGCGTAGTCGAGTCGGCGGCCGCCGATCTGCTGGAAGGTCAAATCGCCACGACCGTTATAGCCATAGCTCGCTTCACCCCAGGCGCCATTGGTGGACACGAGGCGATTCAGGCCGTCGTAACGCATCGACTGGTTGTGACGGCCGTCCACCTCGTCGACCAGTTGGGTCAGGTTGCCGGCGGCGTCGTAGCCGTAGCGCAACGCCATGGGCACATTGAACTGCGGTAGTCCGCCGATACGCCTGTCGGTCGGGCGCAGGCGCCGGGAGTCCTGGCCAATGCTCAGGGTCCGGCCGTTGGCGTAGATCAGCGAACGCAGCGCGCCATTGGCATGGAAGCTGACACTATGGGCAAAAGCGCCCACCTGGGTCGGGCGTCCATAGACATCGGGGTTGTAGAAGACCTCCAGACCGCTGGGGTAGGTGATGGTGTGCAACTGGTCCCGTGAGTTGTAGCCATACCCCATGGTCAGCGCGCGCGCCGCGCCGGGTTCGGTGAGCGTTTCGCGGATGATCTGGTCATGGGCGTTGTAGGTGAAGTCCCAAACCGTGCCCTGATAAGACGTCTGGCGTACCAGCCGGCCGCCCGGATCGTAGCTGCGGGTGAACGTCTGTACGCCGCCATAACTGCTCGACACCTGGCGGTTCATGGCGTCATAGATGAAATGGTCCATGGCCGCCGCTCCGACCTTGCGGCTGGTACGGTTGCCTACAGCATCGTATCCGTACTGGGTCGTCAGGGTTTCCGGGTTGAATTCGCTCGCCAGGAAACCACGGCTGTCATAGGCATAGGTACGCCGCAGGCCACCTTGTTCGAGCACAGTGACACGCCCCAGGGGATCACGGCCGATATGGGTGACGACGCCACCCGGCTGTTCGATGCGTACCCGTTGGCGTTGGTCGGGATCGCCATAGGCCAGATAGTGGCTGGTGGTCGCGTTGCCATTCTCGTCCCACTGCGTCTGGACGTTGCCCGTACCGTAGGCGGTCGTGGCGACGCTACCGTCGGCGTGGCGTACTCGCGTAAGTCGCCCGAGGCTGTCGTACTCGTAGTGCTGGGCATGGGGACTCAGCCCACCGTATCCGGGCAGCGAGAGGGTGAGTTTCTGACCATCTGCCCGGTAGATGGCGGCGGACTCGATGGTCGATGCACCACCGGACTCGATCTGGGCGATGAACTGGCCCAGAGAGTTGTATTGCCTGTTCAGCGCATAGCCGGCGCGAACGGCCGTTTGCATGACGCCCGTGGGGCCGAAGGAATAGCTGATGTCATAGCGGGTATAGCTGCTTTTCGGCAACTGGATGCGGGTTACCCGGTTCATCGCATCGTAGGCATAGCTGGTAACCCGCCCCAGCGGGTCGGTCAACGACGCCAGGGTGCCGGCGGGGTTCACCGTGCGACGGATCAGCCCACCATCGGCTTGACGAGTCAGTCTGGGTATCCCTCGGAAGTAGTCGGCGTGACTGGTGACCTGGCCGTTGGCATCGGTCTCGCTAGTCAGATCGCCATTGGCGCTATAGGCATAGCGCGTCACCACACCGAACACCGATTTCTGCGCCAGCCGGCCACTACCGGTGTAGCTGTTGGCTATCTCGCCGGGAATACCCGAAATGGACTGCTGGGAAACCTTGCCGAGCATCCAGCGCCCACCTGGACGGGTATAGCGGAACTGGACCGTCCTGCTGCCTTGCCCCTGTTCGGCCACGGTCGACGGCTGGCCGTAGGCATCATGGGTATAGCGGGTCAGATAGGTGGCGCCGTCCTGGGTGATAGAACGCTGGACCAATACGGGGGCCCGGGTCCTGTTCTCGACGAGCAGGTTGTAGCGACGCATTTCCTTCTGCGGGGCAATCTCCTGGCGGTCCCAGATATAGGTCTCCTCACGCAATGTCGGCCCGCAACCAGCTCCAGCCCGGCCAGCAACGACCTTGCGCACCAGGCTGCCAACTTTCCACAAGCCCTGGTCGACACCCGAGGCGCCGTTGGCGATGGTATTGGTACCTATGTGCTCGTAGGTAATGCACTGCAGTGGCCCCCGCTCGAGGGTCTGGTCGTTCCTGGGAGCGAAGCCCTTGATGTACTGGTACTCCCAGGCCAGGTCACGGGGCTGTACTCCGAGGATATTGGAGAGAGTCCGACGCTGTACGACATTGAGCTTTTCCGCAGGATCGATGCCCATCTGCTGAAAGCCGTATTCATAGCCGACACGCAGGCCAAGCGGGCTGGTCATGCCGGTCATCGAGAAACGGCCGGGCACGGTACCCACCAAAGAGTTCGCGTTGTTGTAGGCGTACGTCCAACGCGTGCCGTCGGGGTAATTCACGCTGGTCAGGTAGTGGGGCTTGGCCCCGACCTTCCAGTTGGCATCGGCATAGCCATAACCGATGCTGACGCCGTTGCTGGAAACGCCCGTCAGCACGGCTCTCGGGCCATTCTCATCGTGATAGCTGAAGTCGACTACGCGCCCATCCGTCGCCGTAATGCGCTTGAGCAGGTGATGCCGGGCCAGTTTGTTGGATTTCGAAATGTTGTAGCTGAAGTCGAGGGCATTTCCGTCGGCATCTTCGATACGCGTGACGAAGTAGCTGCGCAATTGCTTGTCAGGCGAGACCGTGCCAAGGAGATCGAAGACGTACTTGCGGCCGTCGGGGGAGAACACCAGCAGGCCGCCATCTCCCTTGTTCTGCTTGATGGGAAGGCAGCGACCGATCCAGCGCGCCTTGCTGATGAACGCGTGATCGCTGCCATCGCCATTGGCCAGGACGTGGCGTGAGCCATCGGGCAGTTCGAGTATCGGGTTGAGATTGGAGGCCACCTGACCGATCTGGCAGCCGCGATTGTTGTCGGCCTGGACAAGGCGATTGTAGGTATCCGAAACCCACAGGCGCCCGAAGTGCAGGTCCCATCCCGTACCGAACGGCGTCCTCTCGATATGGCCGTTGCTGTAGGGCCCCACTGGATTGGTAACGCTCTGGTAGTTGCGCAGCACCACGATATCCAGGCCGCCGTTGCCTGGAATGAGCAGGTCCCTGGTCACTATCTTCAGCGCCCCGCTGAAGGGGTCGATGCTGTCCACCTGCTCGCCGTCGGCGAACTGCCGGTTGCTGTTGAAGCCGGGCTCCTGATACGAGCCGACTGCCGCAGCGTTGAAATCCTCGCTGGCAGCCAGAGAGCCGATCGGCCCGAGCATGGCGGCCATGGCCAGGGCACGAACGGCTGGTGAACCGGCGAACATGGGCTTTCTCCTGAAGTGCAGACCGGGCGGACGACCCGCCCGGTCTCATTCAGGTGAAGCTACAAGCAGTGCCCCGAAGAAATTCCCACGTTATGGATCGGACAAATCCGCAACAACGAACGGATTACCCTTAGGAACTTCAAGCGCGCACCCGGCAGGCCGGTATCCGGCCGGTCACTGGATCTGCTCCGGCGTCACTATCACCCAGTTCTTGTCCGCGGTGACCGGCTGCCCCAGCTTGGCTTGGGCCTCGGCGTTCTTTTTGATCATGCCGTCGAGCTGGTCCATGTACTTGGCCTTGCGGTTTATCCACAGGTGGACGCCGTTCTCGGCGGTGCCGTTAAACAGCATGTAGCCGTCGCTGCTGGGGGTGTCGCCGCCGACCAGGATGGGCCGCTTCCACTGGTCGATGTAGGTGAGGATGGCGGCCTGCTTGCCGGCCATCCAGGTCGCCGGGGTCCACAGGTAGGGGGTGATCTCCAGGTCCAGGTTGGCCTTGGGATCGTATTTGCCCTCGCCGATCTGCTTGCGCGCGGTGGTCAGCGCGCCGGTCTTGCGGTCCTTGAGCAGGGTGGTGACGCCGATGACGTTCTGCGGCTTCACGTTGTAGCCGTACTTCGGATCGCTGGCGACCATGCGCACCAGTTCCTCGTGGGCGGCGGTCATCACGTAGACCTCGATGCCGTTCTCCATCAGCTTGTTGTACAGCTCCTGCTGGCCGGTGAAGACCTTCGGCGGGTTGATCTCGATGGTCTTCACCGCATCGCCCTCGTAGTAGGTGCTGGGGATCGGCTTGCCGTAGGCCATCAGTTCGTCGACGTAGCCCTTGAGTTCCTTGAGGGTGAAGCCGGAGAACACCTGGGCGACCCAGGGATAGCAGACCAGGTCGTCGACCTCGCAGAGGCGGTAGTAGTAGCTGTTCAGGCTTTCCTTGTGGCCGCCCACGTCCTTGAAGGGGATCAGCTTCAGCGACGGGTCCAGCTTCTCGCGGGTCAGCACGCCTTTCATTTCCAGGAAGGGCAGCAGCGACTCTTCCAGGTCGTAGCGGTAGCTGGTGTTGTCCATGTCGAAGACGGCGAAGGCGCCCTTGTTGGCGTTGGCCGCGATCAGCGCGTCCAGCTGCCTGGCGGCCGGTTCCGGCCAGTGCTTGAGTTCGGTGGCGGCGAAGACGCTGCTGGCCAGGCCGCCGAGCAGCAGCGCGGCGAGCAGGGTGCGCATGGGTTTCA
The DNA here is from genome assembly GCF_000812405.1 of Pseudomonas sp. PI1. Lineage (NCBI taxonomy): Bacteria > Pseudomonadati > Pseudomonadota > Gammaproteobacteria > Pseudomonadales > Pseudomonadaceae > Pseudomonas > Pseudomonas sp. PI1. The sequence continues at coordinate 85,413 of NZ_JWMC01000041.1, read as the reverse complement.
TCTGGTTTCCCCCGAGGTGGTCTTGTGGGTGGAAGGACCCGGCGCGGGCCGTTCCCTGGACTAGTCCAGCATTCACCCTAGCAAAGCCGTGTTGCAGTCCTGCGATGAACGCGACCTCGGGCGTTGCCTGCGCGCCAGGACTTGGCCAGGAGCGACAGGGCATGCCTGGAAGCGGCGGGCAGCGCAGGGGGCGCCGCCCGCCGCTGGCTCAGAGAATCTCCTCGGGCGTGACCACCAGCCAGTTCTTGTCGGCGCGCACCGGCTGCCCCAGCTTGGCCTGGGCCTCGGCGTTCTTCTTGATCATGCCTTCGAGCTGGTCCATGTACTTGGCCTTGCGGTTCACCCACAGGCGCATGCCGTCGTCCGCCGTGCTGTGGAACAGCATGTGGCCGTCATTGCTGGGCGAGTCGCCGCCGACCAGGATGGGCTTCTTCCACGGATCGATGTAGGTCTGGATGGCCGCCGTCTTGCCGGCCATCCAGGTGCCCGGGGTCCACAGGTAGGGGGTGAACTCGAGGTCCAGGTTGGCCTCGGGATCGTACTTGCCTTCGCTGATCTGCCGGCGCGCGGTGGTCACCGCGCCGGTCTTGCGGTCCTTGAGCAGGGTGCTGACGCCGATGACGTTCTCCGGCTTGACGTTGTAGCCGTACTTCGGGTCGCTGGCGACCATGCGCACCAGTTCCTCGTGGGAGGCGGTGAGGATGTACACCTCGATGCCGTTCTCCATCATCCGCTTGAACAGTTCCTGCTGGCCGGTGAACAGCTGCGGCGGCTGCACCTCGACGGTGCGCAGGGTGTCGCCGTCGTAGTAGTCGCTCTTGACCGGCTTGCCGCTCGCCATCATGGCGTCGAGGTGGCCCTTGAGTTCGCGCAGGGTCAGGCCGGAAAGCGCCTGTGCGGCCCAGGGGTAGCAGACGCGGTGGTCGAATTCGCAGAGCCGCGTGTAGTAGCTGTTGAGGCTCTCCTTCTTGCCCTTGAGGTCCTTGAAGGGGATCAGCTTCAGCGAAGGGTCGAGCTTGTCGCGGGTCAGCACGCCCTTGTTCTCCAGGTACGGCAGCAACGCCTCGGCGACGTCGTAGCGGTAGCTGGTGTTGTCCATGTCGAAGACGGCGTAGGCGCCCTTGTTGGCGTTGGCCGCGATCAGCGCGTCGAGCTGCTTCGCCGCGGGCTCCGGCCAGTGCTTGAGCTCGGTGGCGGCCACGGCGTCGTTGGCCAGGCCGCCGAGCAGCAGGATGCCGAACAGTAGTCCATAGGTTTTCATCGAATGTTCCCCCGGTTGCGAATGGCGGGGAAGGCGCGGCGACACGGGCTTTGGCCCATCGTTGATGGCCGGGCGTTTCCCCTCCGCCACGACCGTAGCAAGGGGGCAAAGGGCCAGACAGACGGTCGGGCGTCGCATGCGCGCTCCAGTCGCAGGGGCAGTGGAAACGCCCTACAACCTACTCCAGCATTTCAACCTGCGGCAGTCGCATTGCGCTGACTTCGGCCAGAAGAAAATCCCTCAGACGGCGCAGGCGCTCCTGCTGCCGCCGCGCCTTGGGCCAGACCAGGTAGTAGCTCTCGCCGCTGGCCACTGCACAGGGCCAGGGCAGGGCCAGGCGGCCGGCGGCGGCGTCCTCGGCGACCATCACCAGGTCGCCGATGGACAGGCCGTAGCCCCGGGTGGCCGCGACTATGCCCAGCTCCAGGGTGTCGAAGACCTGGCCGCCCTTGAGCGACACCTGCTCCTCCAGGCCCACGCGCTGCAGCCAGCGGCGCCAGTCGCGGCGGTCCGGCGTGGGGTGCAGCAGCTCCGCGGCGGCCAGCCGCTCGACGTCCCAGGGGCCATCGTCCAGCAGTTGCGGGGCGCCGACCGGGATCAGCCACTCGGGGAACAGCAGGCAGCTCTCCCATTCCGCCGGGAAGCGCCCGGCGCCGAGCAGCACCGCGCAGTCGAAGGGCTCGCGGGCGAAGTCCACCTCATCGACGTCCATCCAGGCGCTGGTCAGCTGCACCTCGATATCGCTGTTGGCCATGCGGAAGATGCTCAGGCGCGGCAGCAGCCAGCGCATGGTCAGGGTCGAGGGCGCCTTCAGGCGCAGCACGTCCTCGTCGCTGTGCAGGCTTGCGCAGGCGCGCTCCAGGGCGTCGAAGCCATCGCGCAGGCCCGGCAACAGCAGGCGCGCCGGCTCGGTCAGGCGCAGCTGGCGGCCCTGGCGCTGGAACAACTGGCAGTCGAAGTGCTCCTCCAGGGTGCGCACGTGGCGGCTTACCGCGCTCTGGGTGATGGCCAGTTCCTCGGCGGCGCGGGTGAAGGAGGCGTGCCGGGCGGCCGCCTCGAAGGCGCGCAGGGCATAGAGCGGGGGCAGGCGACGGGGCATGGCGGGCCTTCAGGCATGAGTCTGACTCATGCATTGCATCGCTTTTTTCCTTTTGTGGGAAGGCCTGGCGGCCCACCAGAATGGGCGAATCGATGAACCCGGTAGGCGCCAGGCGCCGCCCAAACCAGACTCATGCCATGCCCACCCCCTACCGCACCGAACTGCAGGCCATCCTGCGCCTGGCCGGGCCGCTGATCGCCGCCCAGCTGGCCTATGTCGCCATGGTCTTCACCGACACCCTGATGATGGGCAAGCTCGGCCCCGACGCCCTGGCCGCCGGGGGCCTGGGCGCCTCCACCTACGCCTTCGTCTCCACCGTGTGCAGCGGCGTGGTGGCGGCCACCGGCAACCTGGTGGCGATCCGCCATGGCGCGCGCGACAGCGCCGGTGCGGCCGCCGCCACCCAGGCGGGGCTGTGGGTCGGCCTGGGCCTGGCGCTGCTCGCCGGCGCCCTGCTGTGGCACCTGGAAGCGCTGCTGCTGGCGCTCGGCCAGGCGCCGGAGACGGTGCACGGCACCATGAGTTTTCTGCACAGCATTCTCTTCGCCCTGCCCGGCTACCTGGCCTTCATGGTGCTGCGCGGTTTCACCAGCGCCATCGAGCGCCCCGGCCCGGTGATGGCCATCAGCGCGCTCGGCGCGCTGGCCAACCTGGGCCTGAACTATGCCTTCCTCGACGGCTGGTTCGGCCTGCCGCGCCTGAGCCTGGCCGGCATCGGCCTGGTCACCGCCATCGTCATGAACCTGCTGCCGCTGATCCTCGCGCTGTACCTGCGCTGGCACCCGGCCTACGCCGGCTACCCACTGCTGCGCGGCCTGGGCCGGCCACAGCGCCGGGAGATCGCCGAGACGCTGCGCCTAGGCCTGCCGATCGGCGGTACCTATGCGGTGGAGTCGGGCATGTTCACCGTGGCCACCCTGTGCATGGGGGCGATCGGCGCCACCGCGCTGGCCGCGCACCAGATCGCCATCCAGTCGGTGTACCTGGCCTTCATGGTGCCGGTGGGGATTTCCTACGCGGTGACCTTCCGCATCGGCCAGCACTACGGCGCCGGGCGCCTGCTCGAGGCGCGCCGCGCCGGGCGGGTGGGCATCGGCTTCGGCGCGCTGTGCATGTTCGCCTTCGCCCTGCTGTTCTGGCTGGCGCCGCGCCAGGTCATCGGCCTGTTCCTCGATCTCGAGCAACCGGCCAACCAGGCGGTGGTGCAACTGGCCGTGAGCCTGCTGGCGATCGCCGCCTGGTTCGAGCTGTTCGACGGCCTGCAGAGCATCGCCATGGGCGCCATCCGCGGCCTCAAGGATGCCCGCACCACCTTCCTGGTGGGCCTGGCCGGCTACTGGCTGGCGGGCGTGCCGCTGGCCTGGCTGCTGGCCTTCCCCTTCGGCTGGGGCCCGCACGGCGTCTGGTGGGGATTGGCGGCGGGGCTGGCGTGCACCGCGCTGGGCCTGTGCCTGGCCTTCGAGGCGCGCACCGCGCGGCTGCTGCAGCCGATGGCGGAACCGGGCTTCAGTTGCCGACCGGGTCCTGCTGCCTGAGCGCGCGTCCGGCGCCGAACACCAGGAAGCGCGCCAGCTCGGGCAACGGCAGCGGGCGGCTGATCCAGTAGCCCTGCACCTGGTCGCAGCCGAACTGGCGCAGCAGCTGGCGCTGGTCGGCGCTTTCCACGCCCTCGGCGACCACCTCCAGGTTGAGGTTGTGCGCCAGGTTGATCATGGCCCGCACCAGTTGGCGGTTCTCCGCGCGCTCGGACATGCCGCCGACGAAGCTCTTGTCGATCTTCAGCAGGGTGATCGGCAGGCTGTTGAGGTGGACGAAGGAGGAGAAGCCGGTGCCGAAGTCGTCCAGGGAGAAGCGCACGCCCAGTTGCCCCAGCGTCTGCATGGTCTGCAGGACCTGCTCGCTGCGGCGCATCACGGCGGTTTCGGTGAGTTCGAACTCCAGCCAGCGCGCATCCACGCCGCGCTCGGCGATCAGCCGTTGCAGCGTGGGCAGCAGCTGGCTGTCCTGGAACTGGCGGAACGACAGGTTGATGGCCATGTGCAGCGGCGGCAGGCCGCGCCCGAGCAGCCACTGCATGTCGCGCAGGGCGCGGGCGATCACCCAGTAGCCCAGCGGCACGATCAGCCCGCTCTCCTCGGCCAGGGGCACGAAGTCCCCCGGGGTGAGCAGCCCGCGGCTGGGGTGGCGCCAGCGCACCAAGGCCTCGAGGCCAACGATGGTGTCGCTCTCCAGGTCCAGGCGCGGCTGGTAGTGCAGTTCCAGTTCGTCGCGGCGCAGGGCCCGGCGCAGCTCGCTCTCCAGTTCGGCCAGGCTGCGCGCGCCGCGGTTGATGCGCTCGTCGAAGAGGTGGAAGGTGCAGCCCTGGCGCATCTTGGCCTGCTGCATGGCGATGTGCGCGTGCCACATCAGGGCGTCGGCGCTGTCGCCGGAACGGGCATGGGCCAGGCCAAGGCTGCAGCCCAGCAGCAGGCTCTCGCCTTCCACCCAGTAGGGCTCGCCCAGCACTTCGACGATGCGCTCGGCCAGGCGCTCGGCGCGCCGTGGGTCGCGGCGGGTGTCCAGCAGCAGGGCGAACTCGTCGCTGCCCAGGCGCGCCAGGCGGTCGCCGTGCTCCAGGTGCGAGCGCAGACGCGCCACCACCTGCAGGATCAGGCGGTCGCCGGCCTGGTGGCCGAGGGCGTCGTTGACGTGGCGGAAGTTGTCCAGGTCGAGGTGGCCGAGGGCCAGGCCGCGGCCCTGGAACTCGTCCAGCTGCGCGGCCAGCAAGGTCTGGAAGCCCTGGCGGTTGGCGATGCCGGTCAGCGGGTCCTGCTCGGCCAGGCGCTGCAAAGTGGCCTCCAGGCCGCTGCGCTCGCGGGCGTAGCGCAGGGAACGGCGCAGCACCTCGCTGCTCAGTTGCGGCGTCAGCCAGTCGGCCACGCCGGCGGGCGTCTGCGCGGGCTCGCGCTCCAGCAGCAGGATGATCGGCAGCCGGCAGTTGTCCCGCGAGGGCAGCTTGCCGGGGGTGGCCAGCACCAGGCCGACCTCGTCCTCGTCGAACAGGCTGCGGGCGGACTCCCAGGAAGGCGCGGTGATCAGCGAATAAGCGTTGCCCAGCGCGGCGAGATGCTCGCGCAGCAGCTGGGCCCACTGCGGCGTTTCAGCCAGCAGGAGCAGGCGCGTGGACTCGACCGACGCAGCCAAGCGACCCCCATGAAAAGAAAAGGAATGCCCCGGGCGCCATCCCATGCCCCGGCCATCCGGATTGGCGTTCCAGCGCCCGGACGAGGCCGTCTGTCGGCGCAGAACCAAGAAACTCTTCAGAGTTTTCTTCAACTAATGCAGCCACAAGCCTAATACAAGTATGAATTTATCCAAAACGACGAAGCGCGACGGCGTCACAGATCGCCGTTTTTCCGCAGCCCCGGGCGGGGCTGGTAGAATGGCCGCCCGCTTCGCCATCGATACCCTTCCCGAACCATGTCCCGACTCAACCCCCGGCAGCAAGAGGCCGTGAACTACGTCGGCGGCCCCCTGCTGGTGCTGGCCGGCGCCGGCTCCGGCAAGACCAGCGTGATCACCCGCAAGATCGCCTACCTGGTGCAGCAGTGCGGCATCCGCGCCCAGTACATCGTCGCCGTCACCTTCACCAACAAGGCCGCGCGCGAGATGAAGGAGCGCGTCAGCACCCTGCTGCGCCCCGGCGAAGGCAAGGGCCTGACCGTCTCCACCTTCCACAACCTGGGCCTGAACATCATCCGCAAGGAATACGCCGCCCTGGGCTACAAGCCCGGCTTCTCGATCTTCGACGAGAGCGACGTGAAGGCGCTGATGACGGACATCATGCAGAAGGAGTATTCCGGCGACGACGGCCTGGACGAGATCAAGAACCTGATCGGCGGCTGGAAGAACGACCTGATCCTGCCCGAGGAGGCCCTGGCCAAGGCGCGCAACCCCAAGGAACAGACCGCCGCCATGGTCTACCTGCACTACCAGCGCACCCTGCGCGCGTACAACGCGGTGGACTTCGACGACCTGATCCTGCAGCCGGTGAAGCTGTTCCAGGACAACCCGGACATCCTCGAGAAGTGGCGCAACCGCGTGCGCTACATGCTGGTGGACGAGTACCAGGACACCAACGCCAGCCAGTACCTGCTGGTGAAGCTGCTGGTGCAGCAGCGCGCGCACTTCACCGTGGTGGGCGACGACGACCAGTCGATCTACGCCTGGCGCGGCGCGCGCCCGGAAAACCTGATGCAGCTCAAGGACGACTTCCCCTCGCTGAAGGTGGTGATGCTGGAGCAGAACTACCGCTCCACCAGCCGCATCCTCAAGTGCGCCAACATCCTTATCGCCAACAACCCCCACGTGTTCGAGAAGCAGCTGTGGAGCGAGATGGGCGAAGGCGACCCGATCCGGGTGATCCGCTGCCGCAACGAGGAGGCCGAGGCCGAGCGGGTGGCCATGGAAATCCTCACCATCCACCTGAAGACCCAGCGGCCCTACAGCGAATTCGCCATCCTCTACCGCGGCAACTACCAGGCCAAGCTGATCGAGCTGAAGCTGCAGCACCACCAGATTCCCTATCGCCTGTCCGGCGGCACCAGCTTCTTCGCCCGCCAGGAAGTGAAGGACCTGATGTCCTACTTCCGCCTGCTGGTGAACCCGGACGACGACAACGCCTTCCTGCGGGTGATCAACGTGCCGCGCCGGGAGATCGGCTCGGCGACCCTGGAGAAGCTCGGCAACTACGCCACCGAGCGCGGCTGCTCGATGTTCGCCGCCAGCGGCGAGCTGGGCCTGGCCGAGCACCTGGACGCACGCTTCGTCGAGCGCCTGCAGCGCTTCAAGCGCTTCATCGACAAGGTCCGCGAGCAGTGCGCGGGCGCCGACCCGATCGGCGCGCTGCGCAGCATGGTGATGGACATCGACTACGAGAACTGGCTGCGGCAGAACGCCTCCAGCGACAAGGTCGCCGACTTCCGCATGGGCAACGTCTGGTTCCTCATCGAGGCGCTGAAGAACACCCTGGAGCGCGACGAGGACGGCGACATGACCATCGAGCAGGCCATCGCCAAGCTGGTGCTGCGCGACATGCTCGAACGCCAGCAGGAGGAAGAGGAAGGCGCCGACGGCGTGCAGATGATGACCCTGCATGCCTCCAAGGGCCTGGAATTCCCCTATGTGTTCATTCTCGGCGTGGAGGAGGAAATCCTCCCCCACCGCTCCAGCATCGAGGCCGACAGCATCGAGGAAGAGCGGCGCCTGGCCTACGTCGGCATCACCCGGGCGAAGAAGAACCTGGCCATGACCTTCGCCGCCAAGCGCAAGCAGTACGGCGAGATCATCGACTGCTCGCCGAGCCGCTTCCTCGACGAGTTGCCGCCGGAAGACCTGGTCTGGGAAGGCCAGGAAGACGCCCCGGTGGAGGTCAAGGCGGCCAAGGGCAACGCGGCCCTGGCGGACATCCGCGCGCTGCTCAAGCGCTGAGCCTGCGCGCCGACGCGCTCTTCGTAGGATGGGTTGAGCTTGCGAAACCCATGCGGTCGTGGCGATGGGTATCGCTTCGCTCAACCCATCCTACGATGCTGGCACGGACGGGAAATACGCCACCAACCTGTAGGAGCGGGCCCTGCCCGCGATTCGCGCGCAGGGCGCGCTCCTACAATGGAATGCCACGGCGACGGCCAGCGGAAGCTGTCCACCCGATCAGCTTCTTCTTTTGTCGGAAGGTCGCGCAGGCCGGCGCTTACGAGGTAGAATTGCGCGCTTCATCAGCGGCCCCAGCTCCGCCAGGAAGCCCTCAATTGAACACCCTCAAAGACAAAATCCGCAGCGAAGGCGTCGTCCTCTCCGACCAGGTCCTCAAGGTAGACGCCTTCCTCAACCACCAGATCGACCCGCTGCTGATGAAGCAGATCGGCCACGAGTTCGCCGAACGCTTCAAGGGCCAGGGCATCACCAAGATCGTCACCATCGAGGCCTCGGGCATCGCCCCGGCGGTCATGGCCGGCCTGGAGCTGGGCATCCCGGTGATCTTCGCCCGCAAGTTCCAGTCGCTGACGCTGAAGAACGACCTGCTGATCTCCAAGGTGTTCTCCTTCACCAAGCAGACCGAGAGCACCATCGCCATCTCCGCGCGGCACCTGACCGCCGCCGACCACGTGCTGGTGATCGACGACTTCCTCGCCAACGGCCACGCCGCCAAGGCGCTGATCGACCTGATCCAGCAGGCCGGGGCGAGCATCGCCGGCCTGGGCATCGTCATCGAGAAGTCCTTCCAGGACGGCCGCAAGCTGCTGGAAAGCGAAGGCTACCGCGTCGAATCCCTGGCCCGGGTGAAGTCCCTGGCCGGCGGCGAGGTCGAGTTCCTCGACTGATCCGGCTGCGCTGTGAAAAAGGCGGGCGCCCGGCAAGGGTTCCCGCCTTTTTCATGCCCTTCGTTCGCGCCTACATAAAGCCGTCCCGGGTGGCGTGCAGGCCGGCCAGGATCAAACGCTGGTAGAGCTCTTCGCGCAAGCCGTCCGGCTGCTCCAGGCCCATGCGCTGCAGGTGCGCCGGGAAGGCCTCCGGTTCCGGCGCGTCCAGGGTGGCCTTGCCCAGTTCGAGGATCTCGCTGAGCCGGAGCTTGCTTTTCAGCCAGGTCAGCGCCCGCAGCAGGTCGCGCTCTTCCGGGGTGAAATCGCAACCCAGCGGGTATTCCGGCAAGGCCTCGCGGTGTTGTGCGCACAGCGTCTGCAGGCGTTCGGGAAGGTTGTCGCGGTGGCGCCGGTCCAGCTCGAAATCCGCCGGCAGCTTGCCCGCCGCCTTGGCCTCGGCGATGAGGCCGTCCTGGAAGCGTGAGTCGGCGATGGCCAGCAGCGCTTCGATCACCTCGGCATCGTTCTTCCCGCGCAGGTCGGCGATGCCGTACTCGGTCACCACCATGTCGCGCAGGTGCCGCGGGATGGTGGTGTGGCCGTAGTTCCAGACGATGTTCGAGCTGACCTCGCCGCCGCTCTCGCGCCAGCTGCGCAGCAGCAGGATGGAGCGCCCGCCGTGCAGCTCGTGGGCCTGGGCGACGAAGTTGTACTGGCCGCCGACGCCGCTGACTACGCGACCGTCCTCCAGTTGGTCGGCCACCCCGGCGCCGAGCAGGGTGACGGTGAAGGCGCTGTTGATGAAGCGCGCGTCGCGGCGCTGCAGGCGCTTGAGTTCCTCGTCGCGGTAGAGGTTGTTGACGAAGCCGATGCCGGTCATGGCGATGCCGGCCAGGCGCTCGGCCGGCAGTTCGCGCAGGCGCTGGTAGAAGGCCTGCGGGCCGAGGAAGAAGCCAGCGTGCAACCAGACGCCGTCGGCGTCCGCGCGGTGCTGCTGCGCCAGTGGATAAACCTGCCGCTTGAGCACGCCGGCCTCGGCCAAGTCCAGCAAGCCCGGCACGAACATCTCGCTGCAACCGTAGAGGCCCTGAGTGAAGGCGCCCAAGCCGCCTTCGCGGTCGATCAACCCCGCGTGGCGCTCGGCGATCTCCAGTTCGGCGAGCAGCGCGCGGTACGCGGTATTGTCACGCTGGCGCAGCAGCAGCGCCGAGGTCACCGCATCGCCCATGGCGCCGATGCCGACCTGCAGGGTGCCGCCGTCGCGCACCAAAGCGCTGGCGTGCAGGCCGATGCAGTGGTCCTGCCAGCCCACCGGCATGTAGGGCGTGGAGAACAACGTGCTGGTGTCCGCCGGCTGCTCCACCAGCAGGTCGAAGATATCTTCGTCGACCTCGGCGTCGCCCGGCATGTACGGCAGGTCGCGGTGCACCACGCCGATGCAGAGGATGCGCTCACCGGCCGCGCGGCGGCGGCGCAGCATGGGCAGCAGGTCGAGGGTGATGTCCGGATTGCACGCCAGGCTCAGCCTGCCGGGCCGCGCCGGGTCACGGGCGACCAGCTGGGCCACAGCGTTGATGCCCTTGGCGTCGAGGTCGCGGGCGACGTGGCTGTAGTTGCAGCTGATGTAGTTCTGCTGCGCCGGCGCGCTGTCCAGCAGGCTGCCCGGCTGCAGGTAGAACTCCTCGACGCGCACGTTCGGCGGCAGGCTGCCCTGGCGCAGGTCGCGCAGGTAGTCGAGCTCCGGGTAGTCGCCGTACAGACGTTCGACGAAGGGTTCGAGAAAGCGCCGCTGCAGCTCGCTGCCGGCCTGGGGCCGGCCCAGCGACAGCGCCGTGTAGAGCGTCAACTGGCGCGCCGGCTGCTTGCCCAGGCGCCGGTAGAGAAGGTTGACCAGGTGATTGGGCTTGCCCAGGCCCAACGGCAGGCCCAGGCGAATCGGGCCATCGAGCCCGGCCAGCAGGTGATCGACGGCTTCGTCGAGGGTGCAGCGGTGCGCCAAGGTGCGATCCTCCGTGGTTGCCTGTCCAAGTTTGGACCGGAAACCGGCGGGGAGGCTCCGGCGTCTTTTCATTCAAGTGGCGCGGTGGTTCAGCGGAGGGGGCCGTTCGTGCAACCGGGACGTCCGGCGTGGCCGGTAAATCCAATCGCGGACAAAGTCCGCTCCTACGCCCGCGCTTCCTGTAACCGTAGGAGCAACTGTCTGCGTCGAGGTGTTTTTCGTAGGATGGGTTGAGCTTGCGAAACCCATGCGGTTGCGCTGATGGGTATCGCTTCGCTCAACGCCATCCTACGAAAAGCCGTGCTTCCTGGAACCGTAGGAGTAACTGTCTTGCGCCGAGGTGCTCTTCGTAGGATGGGTTGAGCTTGCGAAACCCATGCGGTTGCGCTGATGGGTATCGCTTCGCTCAACGCCATCCTACGAAAAGCCGCGCTTCCTGGCACCGTAGGAGCAACTGTCTTGCGCCGAGGTGCTCTTCGTAGGATGGGTTGAGCTTGCGAAACCCATGCGGTTGCGCTGATGGGTATCGCTGCGCTCAACGCCATCCTACGAAAAACCGTGCTTCCTGGAACCGTAGCGGGCCCTGCCCGCGATTCGCGCGCAGGGCGCGCTCCTACAGGGGAATGGCGTGGGTGGGGTGGCGTAGGAGCGAGCTTGCTCGCGAATGAGCCCCGCAGCGGAGTCTGTTCGCGAGCATGAGGGGTGGGGATCGACGCGCGGAGCCAAGGCCCCACTCTGCAAGCCAAGCCCCAGCCCCACCCCCTATGAAAAATGCCGTTTCCCCAACCAGAGAAACGGCATTCTTTCTTGAGCGGACAGCATCGGCCCGTAATCGGCTTTTCCTGCCAGCCCGTGGCTCAGAGGCCGGACATGTGCTTGATGGCTGCCTTCAGCTCGTCGTCCGAGCAATCGGCGCAGGTGCCTTTCGGCGGCATGGCGTTGATGCCGGAAATGGCCTTGGCCAGCAGGCCATCGAGGCCGCCCTGCTCCTTGGCGCGCTTGCCCCACTCGCCCTTGTCGCCGACCTTGGGCGCCCCCAGCAGGCCGGTGCCGTGGCAGGTGGTGCAGACCTTGCCGACGATCTCTTCGCCCGAACGCGGCGCACCGCCACCTCCGGCGGAAGCGACAGCGCCGACGCCTTCGCACTCCTTGCCCTGGACGCAGACCTTGCCCACCGGTTCCAGGCGCTTGGCGATGTCGTCATTGGTCGTGGCTTGGGCGCCAGCGGCCATCAGGGCCAATACGGCGGCCTGGGCCACCAGGATTTTCTTTATCAGGTTCACCCTTTTACCCTCATCGTGGCTTGTACGCCCGGGCACGGTTTCCATCGCAGTCTAGGTAGCGCGGGCGGCCGCAAGTATAACGGAAGAGCGCGCGTCTGAAACAATTGCAGGGCCCGCGAGGGCCTTGCGTCATACGGTCGCAGGCGGCTCAGCCGCCTCTAAAAATTTGCCGGAGTGGTCGCGCTTATGAGCCTCGCCGGCGCATCGAAGGGGTTGCGGAAGCGATGCGGGCGGGTGCTGTCGAAATAGTAGCTGTCGCCGCTTTCGAGGACGTACACCTCGTCGCCGACGGTCAGCTCCAGGCGGCCTTCGACCAGCACGCCGGTCTCCTCGCCTTCATGGGAGTACATGTCGTCGCCGGTGTCGGCGCCTGGCGGGTAGGTCTCGTCGAGCAGCGTGATGGCGCGGCTGGGGTAGGCCTTGCCGATCAGCTTCATGATGATGTCGCCGTCGGACAGGTCGCTGAGTTCGTCTGCCTTGTAGACCACCTGGGTGTTGCTGTCCTGCTCGATGTCCAGGGAGAAGAACTCCACCAGGGACATGGGGATGCCGCCCAGCACCTTCTTCAGGGAGCTGATCGACGGACTCACGCTGTTCTTCTCGATCATCGAGATGGTGCTGTTGGTGACGCCCGCGCGCTTGGCGAGTTCACGCTGGGACAGCCCTTTGAGTTTACGGATGGCTTGCAGGCGAGCGCCAACGTCCAAGGGTGGGGTCCTCCTTATCTTATTTCTTGTTCTGCCAGGCTCTAACGGGCGGAACCCGCCTGCGCCTTGCGGCGAGCGGGTTCCGAAGTGCCCGTATCATGGCAACACCGTTCAGTATTTACAACAGATCGGCCTCGGATACTGCGCAAACTTTACGCAGTTCGTCGCTCAGTCGCCGCTGTAGACCCGCGGTACGCGCTTGAGGTTGCAGAACAATTGATAGGGGATGCTGCCGCACAGGCTGGCGAGCTGGCTGGCCGGGACGTTCGGCCCCCACAGCTCGACGCGGCTGCCCAGGCCGGCGCCGGGCAGGTCGGTGAGGTCGACGGTGAGCATGTCCATGGACACCCGGCCGATGATGCGGCTGGCCTGGCCGTCGATGAACACCGGAGTGCCGTCCGGCGCATGGCGCGGGTAGCCGTCGGCGTAACCCATGGCGACCACGCCGACACGCACCGGGCGCTCGGCGACGTAGCGCGCGCCGTAGCCCACCGGCTCGCCGGCCGGCAGTTCGCGCACGCCGATGATCTTCGATTCCAGGGTCATCACCGGGCGCAACTGGTCGGCCAGCGGCTGGGCCTGCTCGAAGGGAGTGGCGCCGTAGAGCATGATGCCCGGGCGCACCCAGTCGCTGGGCACGCTCGGCCAGCCGAGGATGCCGGGGGAGTTGCGCAGGCTGACCTCATAGGGTTGGCCCAGGCCGGCGCGCACGGCCTCGAAGGCGGCGACCTGCTCTTCGGTGCGCGCGCAGTCCAGCTCGTCGGCGCGGGCGAAGTGGCTCATCAGCACCACCTTGGCCACGTGCGGCAGGGCCTGCAGGCGCGCCAGGGCGGCGGCGTAGTCCTGCGGGAAGAAGCCGACGCGGTGCATGCCCGAGTCCATCTTCAGCCACAGCGTCAGCGGCTTGGCCGGGCGGGCGCGCTCGATGGCCTCCAGTTGCCAGGCCGAGTGCACCACGCACCAGAAGTCATGGCGCTCGATCAGCTCCAGTTCGCTGGCCTCGAAGAAGCCCTCCAGCAGCAGGATGGGCGCGCGGATGCCGGCTTCGCGCAGCTCCAGGGCCTCTTCGATGCAGGCCACGGCGAAGCCGTCGGCCTCCGCCTCCAGGGCCTTGGCGCAGCGCACCGCGCCGTGGCCGTAGGCATCGGCCTTGACCACCGCCAGCGCACGCGCGCCGCTGACTTCGCGGGCCAGGCGGTAGTTGTGGCGCAGGGCCTGGAGGTCGATCAGGGCACGGGCTGGACGCATGGCGGGAACTCTCTGTTATTCGGGTACGGCGCAGCCACGGGCGAACCCGCGCCGACGAAGGCCGTGAAGCAAAAAAAGGCCTGGCAATCCGACCAGGCCCCACGCAAAGGGTTTACGGCAGGGCCGCGACCACCGACATCTCCACCAGGATCTCCGGCTCGCAGAGCTTGGCCTCCACGGTGGCCCGGGCCGGGGCGGTGCCTTGTGGCAGCCACTGGTCCCAGACCGCGTTCATGCCGGCGAAGTGCGCGTCGATGTCCTTCAGGTAGATGGTCACCGAGAGGATGCGCGTCTTGTCGGTGCCGGCCTCTTCGAGCAGGCGCTCGATGCTGGCCAGGACCTCGCGGGTCTGCTGTTCGACGCCGGCGGCCATGTCGTCGCCCACCTGGCCCGCCAGGTAGACGGTGCCGTTGTGGACGACGATCTGGCTCATGCGGCCATTAGTGTGCAGGCGCTGGATGGCCATTCTGAGCCTCCGAGGCGTTGCTGTAGCGGGAAATGTCCAGGCCGTCGGTGCTGATCTGCGGGCGCTTCTTCGCCATCAGGTCGGCCAGGTAGCGGCCCGAGCCGCAGGCCATGGTCCAGCCCAGGGTGCCGTGGCCGGTGTTCAGGTACAGGTTGCGGTAGCGGGTGCCGCCGACGATCGGGGTGCCGTCCGGGGTGGCCGGGCGCAGGCCGGTCCAGAAGGTCGCCTGGCTGACGTCGCCGCCCTCGGGGTAGAGGTCGGTGGTGATCATTTCCAGGGTTTCGCGGCGGCGCGGGTTCAGCGACAGGTCGAAGCCGGCGATCTCGGCCATGCCGCCGACGCGGATGCGCTGGTCGAAGCGGGTGATGGCGACCTTGTAGGTCTCATCGAGGATGGTCGAGGTCGGCGCCATGTCCGGGTTGGTGATCGGCACGGTCAGCGAGTAGCCCTTCAGCGGGTAGACCGGGGCGTTGATGCCCAGCGGCTTGAGCATCTGCGGCGAGTAGCTGCCCAGGGCCAGCACGTAGTGGTCGGCGGTGACCAGTTGGCCGTCGATCCACACGCCGTTGATGCGGTCGCCGGCGAAGTCCAGGCGCTGGATGTTCTGGTTGAAGCGGAACTCCACGCCCAGGCCCTGGGCCAGTTCGGCCAGCTTGGTGGTGAACATCTGGCAGTCGCCGGTCTGGTCGTTGGGCAGGCGCAGGGCGCCGACCAGCTTGTCGGCCACCTTGGCCAGGGCCGGTTCGACGCGGGCGATGCCGGCGCGGTCGAGGACTTCATAGGGCACGCCGGAGCTTTCCAGCACGGCGATGTCCTTGGCGGCGGAGTCGAGCTGGGCCTGGGTGCGGAACAGCTGGGTGGTGCCCAGGGTGCGGCCTTCGTAGGCGATGCCGGTCTCGGCGCGCAGTTCGTCGAGGCAGTCGCGGCTGTACTCGGACAGGCGCACCATGCGCTCCTTGTTCACCGCGTAGCTGGCGGCGTTGCAGTTGCGCAGCATCTGCCACATCCAGGCGTACTGGCTGGGGTCGCCGGTGAGCTTGATGGCCAGCGGCGCGTGCTTCTCCAGCAGCCACTTCATGGCCTTCAGCGGGATGCCCGGGGCGGCCCAGGGCGAGGCGTAGCCGGGGGAAACCTGGCCGGCGTTGGCGAAGCTGGTTTCCAGGGCCGGGCCGGGCTGGCGGTCGACCACCACCACTTCGAAGCCGGAACGGGCCAGATAGTAAGCACTGGCGGTGCCGATCACACCGCTGCCGAGAACCAGAACGCGCATCGCTGCCTCCCACGTCGCGTGGGGCACGCGACGTTTCTTATTTTGAACGTCAGTTGCGCGCAGTATAGGAATTCGACTGCAGAAATAATCACTATTTAACAAGCGGTAATTGAAGAAAATTCTTGGTGAAAACGCCTTTCACGGAGGCGTATCCACCAGACAACCAGCAAAAACACCTGAAAAACCCATAGCCATGCAAGTATGTCGGATCGCGGTTTTCAGCAACTAATTCGGCGCGCTTTGGCGAACGCGGGATTTACTCCCGCCAGGGCCAGTGCCGACAGGAATAAGCGCTGCCGCGACGGCAGGTCGCAGGCGCCGCCCGACAAGCGGCGGCGCCAGGGAAATCCCCTTACTTGCGTACCCACTTGCCATTGAGCTGGATGTATTGCCCGGACGGGGTGCGGTCCATGGCCTTCTTACCGGCCAGGGCTTCCACGTCGCCGAGCTTGGCGCCGCTCTGGCCGGCCACCTTCTGGTACTCGGCGCGGCGCGCGGCGTTGATCTGGGCGGCGATGTCCGCCGCCTGGCCGCTGTTGCTGACCACCCCGAGGTAGCCGTCGGGCTGCTCGCCGACCAGGCCCTGGGCCTTGGCCCCGCCCAGGGCCGACATGGCCTGCTCCAGGCTCATGGCCAGGGCCGGCAGGCTGACGCAAAGGGCCAGCAGGGCGACGCCGAGTTTGCTGCGCAGTGTCATCTAGAGCTCCTCAGAACAGACCACTGTTCTCGTTGATGATGCCATCCAGGGCCTTGTCGACCTTGATGTAGATCTCGTGCTCGATCTTCACGTTGAGGTTGATGTTGATCGGCTCCTTGGGCGCCGCCAGCTGTACCGTTGGCGTACAGCCCTGGCTGAGCCCGAGCAGGGCCAGGACGGCGATGAGTGCGCATGGGCGCATGCGGTGTTCTCCTTGCGATCAGGGCGCGGCAGGTGGCTGGTTGCGCAGGCGTTCCTGCACGCGCTTGCGGATGGTGTCGCTGACCCGGTCGCTCAGCTGCAGGCTGGTCAGCAGGTCCGGGATGTTCTCCTCCAGGTTGACGTTGAGGTTCACCGGCCGCCCCTGCTCCAGCGCCGGGTTGCGGCCGCTGATGGCCAGGGCCAGGAGCAGGCGGCCGCCCTCAGCATAATCCACGCGGCTGGCCAGGCGCTCGTAGCGGAAGTCGTCGAGCATGGTCGCCACCAGTTGCATGGCCGGGTTGCTCTGGCCGAGGGCGCGGATCTTCTCCGAGCGGAACTGCAGGGTGCCCGGCAGCCGCGCGGCGACCTGGCCGCCCTGGATGCGCAGCCCGCCCGGGCCGAGCAGCAGCGGCAGCTCGCCGTCGAGAATGCCGTTGCCGGCCAGGCCCTCGGCGGGATAGGCCTTGAGGATTTCCTCCAGCAGCACGCCTTGCAGATGCAGGCTCTGTGCGGGGTTTTCGCGGGCCAGTTGCAGCGTGCCGCCGTCCAGCCAGGCGCGGCCGCCGAACAGCTTCAACTCGGCCTGGCGCCAGTCCAGGCGGCCGGCCAGCGGCTGGTCCAGGCTGGCGCTGTAGCCACCCTGGAACTGCAGGGGCCCGAGCAGCACGCCGGGGTTGAGCTGTTCCACGCGCAGGCCGGGCAACTGCAGCGTCAGTTGCGAGCCGCGCAGTTGCAGCTTCGCCTCGCCGTCCAGGCCGTGGATCTCGCTGCGGTCGTAGACGCCTTCCAGGCCCCGGCCGTTCAGCGTCAGGTCCAGCTGCTGGGCGCCCTGCCCCGGTGGCAGGCGCCACTGCGCGCGGGCCTGCAGGCGGCCGTTGTTCAGGCTGAGCAGCGCCGGCCAGTCGGCCAGGCTGGCCGCCAGCGGATTGCCGCTGCGCAGGAAGAATTCCGGCAGCTGCGCCGTCAGTTCCAGGCTGCCGTCGGCCTGGTGGCGCAACTCGACGTCGGCGGCCAGGCCGCCGCTATTCTGCAGCCGGCCCTTGAGCTGTTGCTGCGCCAGACCGGCGCCGAGCTGGCCCTGGTAGCTCCAGGCGAGCGGCTTGAGGTGCGCCTGGCGCAGCTCGCCAACCGACAGTTGCACGGCGCCGTCGAAGCCCAGGCTGAAGGGCTGGCCGGCGGCGTAGCCCAGCGCCAGGCTGGCCTTGTCCGCCGTCGCGCCGAGCTTGGCGGCCTTCAGCCCCTGGGACCCGGCCAGGCTGCCCAGGCTCAGCTTGGCGCCCTTGCCCAGACGCAGGCTGGCCGCGGCCTGGCCAATCTCGCCATCCAGCGGCAGGTCGAGCGCCGCCTTGCCCAGGCGCAGGCCGGGCAGTTGCAGGTCCGCTACCTGGGCCTGCAGGCGGGCCTGACTCAGGGCCAGCGACAAGGCTTCACCCTCCACCAGCGCCAGCACGCCTTGCAGGCGCAGGTCGCTGGCGCCCTTGCTGCGCAGGTCCAGGCGTACCGCGCCGGGAGCGCTGTCGTCCGGTTGCAGGCCCAGGCGCAGGTTGGCCGGGCGCAGGCCCACCGGTAGCGCCTGCAGCCAGTCGCCGTAGAGGTCGGCCAGGTAGAGGTCGCCGTCCAGCACCCGCGGCCGCCACTGCCCCGGCGCAGTCGCGGCCGCCTGCAGTTGCAGGTCGCCCTGCAAGGTGCCCAGGCCCGGCAGCGGCCAGGGCTGCGGCAGTTGCATGGCCAGTTCCAGTTCGCCCAGGCTGTCGCGCAGTGCGGGCCAGTCCGGCCAGGGGCCGTCGCCGCCGAGAGTGCTGTCCCAGCTCAGGCGCAGGCGCCCGGCCTCGGGTAGGGAGACAGGCAGGGTCGGCGTCGGCAACCAGGGCGCCAGCCAGGCGCGCACGGCGTCCAGCGGTGGCACTCCAGGGCTGGCCAGGCTGCCGCGCCAGTGGCGCTCGGCTGGCGCCCAGCTGGCGTCGAGGTCGGCCAGGCGTTCGCCATCCAGATCGGCCTTCAATGCCAGCCGCCAGGCGTCCTGTTCCGGGTGCAGGGTGCCGTCGAGGGCCAGGCGCTGAGCGCCCTGCTGCAGTTCGGCGGCCAGGGACGCGGCATTGCCGGGCAGCTGCTGCCAGTGCAGGCTGCCGACCAGGGTGCAGCGCTGCTGCCCGGCGCAGGGCAGCTCGAACTCGGCGCGCTGCAGGACGGCCCGCTGCGGCAGCAGGCCGAGCCACAGGCCCACCTGGTCGGGCGTCGGCCATTCCCCCGCCTCTTCCGTCGTCGCGGCGGCGGGCCAGGAACCCACGCGCAAGCGCTGTAGCTCCAGGCCACCCAGGCGCCAGCGCCCGTCGATACGCCGCGGCCAGCCCAGGCGCAGCTGATCGGCCTGAATTTCCAGGTGCGAAGCGGACTTTTCCCGCGTTACGGCCAGCCGTTGCAGTGTCAGACCGTCCAATGAAATGCCCGGCCCCTGCCAGTCCAGGCCGGTGATGCCCTGCTCCGCGAGCAGCCGCTGCCAGGCCTGCCCCGCCCAGACGGCGAACAGCGCGATGAGCAGCGCCAGCAACAGCAGGATTCGGGTACGGGTCGAGCGCATGCCAGGCTCCGGCGGCGAAGTGGAAGGCCCGCGCATCCGGCGCGGACCTGGGAACAGGCTGGCGGCGTGCCCGCAGAAGATCAAGGGGCAGTGATATCCACTGGCTTAACGTCTATATTTGGCGACAATCACCAACCATAAGCACCGCCCCCGAGCAGCCTCCATGAGAACCCAGCACCAAAGCCGCCGCGAACTGGACAAGATCGACCGCAACATCCTGCGCATCCTCCAGGAAGAAGGGCGCATTTCCTTCACCGAGCTGGGCGAGCGCGTCGGCCTCTCCACCACGCCCTGCACCGAGCGGGTGCGCCGCCTGGAGCGCGAAGGCATCATCATGGGCTACAACGCCCGGCTGAACCCGCAGTACCTCAAGGCCAGCCTGCTGGTGTTCGTCGAGATCAGCCTGGACTACAAGTCCGGCGACACCTTCGAGGACTTCCGCCGCGCCGTGCTCAAGCTGCCCCACGTGCTGGAGTGCCACCTGGTGTCCGGCCACTTCGACTACCTGGTGAAGGCGCGCATCTCGGAAATGGCCTCCTACCGCAAGCTGCTGGGCGACATCCTGCTGAAGCTGCCCCACGTGCGCGAGTCGAAGAGCTACATCGTGATGGAAGAGGTCAAGGAGAGCCTGACCCTGCCGATTCCCGACTGATCGCAACAGCTTGTCGAGTTTTTACGGCTTCCCCCCTTGGCGTGGCGGGAAGCCGGCGTTTATCCTGCGTAAAATTTTAACAACACAATAATCAGGATATCGCACATGAACGCCCGCGTTCGCCTCCCGGTGCACACCGACCAGCACGCCCCTTCCTACTACGCCGCGACCCTCAACCGTCGCATCCAGTGCCCTCCCCTGGCCGGCGAGGAAGTGGCCGACGTGTGCATCATCGGCGGCGGCTTCTCCGGGCTGAACACCGCGATAGAACTGGCCGAACGCGGCCTCTCGGTGGTCCTGCTGGAGGCCCGCAAGATCGGCTGGGGCGCCAGCGGGCGCAACGGCGGCCAGCTGATCCGCGGCGTCGGCCATGGCGTCGAGCAGTTCGAGCCGGTGATCGGCAAGGACGGCGTGCGCCAGCTCAAGCTGATGGGCCTTGAGGCGGTGCAGATCGTGCGCCAGCGCGTGGAGAAGTACGGCATCGACTGCGACCTGACCTGGGGCTACTGCGACCTGGCCAACAAGGCCTCGGACGTCGAGGGCTTCCGCAAGGACTACGAGGAGCTCAAGAGCCTGGGCTACACCCACGAGCTGCGCCTGGTCCCGCAGGAGGAAATGCGCAGCATCGTCGGCGCCGACTGCTACGTCGGCGGCATGGTGGACATGGGCTCCGGTCACCTGCACCCGCTCAACCTGGCCCTGGGCGAGGCGGCCGCCGCGCAGTCCCTGGGCGTGCGCCTGTTCGAGGACTCGCGGGTCACCCACATCGACTACGGCGCCGAAGTGCGGGTGCGCACCGCCAAGGGCAGCGTGCGCGCCAAGACCCTGGTGATCGGCTGCAACGCCTACCAGAACGGCCTGAACAACTACCTCGACGGCAAGGTGCTGCCGGCCGGCAGCTACGTCATCGCCACCGAGCCGCTGCCGGCGGACCTCGCCCACGAGCTGCTGCCGCAGAACATGGCGGTATGCGACCAGCGCGTGGCCCTGGACTACTACCGCCTCTCCGCCGACAACCGCCTGCTGTTCGGCGGCGCCTGCCACTACTCCGGGCGCGACCCGGCGGACATCGCCGCCTACATGCGGCCGAAGATGCTCAAGGTGTTCCCGCACCTGGCCGACGTGCGCATCGACTACCAGTGGGGCGGCATGATCGGCATCGGCGCCAACCGCCTGCCGCAGATCGGCCGCCTGCCCGGCCAGCCCAACGTGTACTTCGCCCAGGCCTACTCCGGCCACGGGGTGAACGCCACCCACCTGGCCGGCAAGCTGCTCGCCGAGGCCATCGCCGGGCAGCAGGGCAGCGGTTTCGAGCTGTTCGCCAAGGTCCCGCACATCACCTTCCCCGGCGGCAAGCTGCTGCGCTCGCCGCTGCTGGCGCTGGGCATGGCCTGGTATCGCTTCAAGGAGGCGCTGAGCGGCTAGAATCTCCGCAGTCCCGCCAACCGGGGCGGCCTGGAGACTCCCGCTTGCTACCACGCTTCCTGTGGCTGGCGCTGCTGCTGCTCGGCGGCTGCGCCAGCGTTCCCCTGCCCACGCCCTCGCACGCCCTGTCGCCGGGCGGCACGGCCCTCGGCGACGCCGTGCAGCAACGCGCGGCGGCGCACCCCGGCGCCTCCGGCTTCCGCCTGCTGGCCTCCAGCAGCGACGCCTTCCTCGCCCGCGCCGAGCTGATCCGCGCCGCCCAGCGCAGCCTGGACATCCAGTACTACATAGTCCACGACGGCCTCACCACCCGCGCGCTCATCCACGAGCTGCTCAAGGCCGCCGACCGCGGCGTGCGCGTGCGCGTGCTGATCGACGACACCAGCAGCGACGGCTGGGATTACGAGATCGGCGTGCTGGCCGCCCACCCGAACATCCAGGTGCGCCTGTTCAACCCGCTGCACCTGGGTCGCAGCACCGGCATCACGCGCAATCTCGGGCGCCTGTTCAACCTCGCCGAGCAGCACCGGCGCATGCACAACAAGCTGTGGCTGGCCGACAACAGCGTGGCCATCGTCGGCGGGCGCAACCTGGGCGACGAGTACTTCGGCGCCAAGGCGGAAATGAACTTCAGCGACCTCGACCTGCTCGGCGTCGGCCCGGTGGCCAAGGAGCTGGGGCAGAGCTTCGACCAGTACTGGAACAGCGCCATCAGCCGCCCCATCGAGGACTACCTGTGGGGCAAGCCCGAGCGCGCCGACCTCGAACGCGCCCGGCGCAGCCTGGACCACTACCTGGAGAAGAGCCGGGTGCGCCATTCCGCCTACCTGCAGCGCCTGCACCTGCGCGGCGCCTCGTCGAACCTGGACAGTTGGCTCGACGACCTGGTCTGGGCCCCGGGCCGCGCCATCTGGGACGACCCGCTGAAGGTCCTGGACCGCGGCCAGAGCCGCCCGCAGCAACAGCTGAGCACCCAGCTCGAACCGCTGTTCCGCCAGGTGTCGAAGGAGCTGATCCTGGTCTCGGCCTACTTCGTGCCCACCGACAGCGGCGTCACTTACCTCACCGGCCGCGCCGACGACGGCGTCAGCGTGCGCCTGCTGACCAACTCCCTGGAAGCCACCGACGTGCCCGCCGTGCATGCCGGCTACGCGCCCTACCGCATGGCCCTGCTGGAGCACGGCGTGCAGCTCCACGAACTGCGCGCCCAGCCGGACCAGCGCCTGGCCGGCGCGCCCTGGACGGTGCGCGGCTCCAGCAGCGCCAGCCTGCACAGCAAAGCCATCGTCTTCGACCGGCGCCAGGTGTTCATCGGCTCCTTCAACTTCGACCCGCGCTCGATCATCTGGAACACCGAGGTCGGCATCATCGTCGACAGCCCGGAACTGGCGGAGCAGACGCGCAAGCTGGCGCTGGCCGGGATGTCGCCCAGCGTCAGCTACCAGGTACGCATCGACCACAGCGGCAGCCGCCCGCGGCTGACCTGGGTGGACGAGCGCGACGGCCATCCGCACGTGCTGCACCACGAGCCGGGCAGCCTGTGGCGCCGCTTCAACGCCTGGATCGCCGGCGCCATCGGGCTGGAGAGGATGTTATAGGCGTTATCCGCGATCACCGTGCGTGGGCTCGGCCCATCGCGGACGGAGTCCCGCTACGTGGCAGGAGTCGCCCCGTAGGATGGCGTTGAGCGCAGCGATACCCATCACCGCGGCCGCATGGGTATCGCAAGCTCAACCCATCCTACGAAGAGCAGCGGGCCTCAACGCCCGCTCGCTTCCGGCAGCTCATCGCCCTCCAGTTCCATCGGCGGCAAGCCCTTGCGCCATACCAGCACGACGAAACCGAAGGCGCCCAGGGCCATCATCAGCGGCAGCGCATGGCCACTCACCCACTGGCTGACCGCGCCGGTGGTCAGCGGCCCGATCAGGCAGCCGATGCCCCACAGTTGGGCGATGTGCGCGTTGGCGCGGACCAGCGCATCGTCGCGGTAGCGCTCGCCGATGAGGATCAGCGACAGGGTGAACAGCCCACCGGCGCTCGCGCCGAACAGTACCAGCACCGGCCAGATCGCCGGCCCGTGCAGCAGCGGGGGGATGCCCAGGCTGCTCAGCAGCAGGACGATGCCGCAGCCCTTGAACAGCGTCTGCCGCGACACCCGGTCGGCCAGCCAGCCGATGGGCAGCTGCAACAGCGCGTCGCCCACCACCACTACCGTGACCATGGTCAGCGCCACCGCCTGGGTGAAGCCCTGGCGCACGCCGTAGACCGGCAGCAGGGTGAGGATCATCGCCTCGAAGCCGGCGAACAGCACCACCGCCCAGGCGATGGCCGGCAGCTTGGCGCAGAAGGCGAACAGGCCGCGCCCCGAGGCGCTGTGCGGGTCCACCCTGGGCGCGCCGCCGCGACCGACGAGCAGCAGCGAACCGCACACCAGCAGGCCGACGCCCAGCCAGAAGCCGCGGTCGTCGGCGGTGCCGATGAAGGTCAGCAGCACCGGGCCGGACAGCTGGCTCAGCGCATAGCCGGTGCCGTACAGGGCCACCAGGCGGCCGCGCCATTTCTCCACGGCCAGCTGGTTGATCCAGCTTTCGCCGAGGATGAACACCACGGTCAGTTGCACGCCGATCAGCAGGCGCAGCACCAGCCACACCGGGTAGTTCTGCAGCAGCGCCAGCAGGCCGACGGAAAAGGCCCCGCTGAGCAGGCACCAGCGCATCAACCGCGGCGTGCCCAGGCGGGCGGCCAGGCGCCCGGAAATGAGCGCGCCGAGCAGTACGCCGACGGCTGGCGTGGCGGCCATCACGCCGATGGCGAAGCTGCCGTAGCCCCAGCTTTCCAGGCGCAAGGACACCAGCGGCATGGTCAGGCCGAGGGCCAGGCCGATGCTGATGACCGACAGGCAGACAGCGAAATAGGCACCCCAACGCATTGTCGTTCTCCCGTTCCATCCGGAGCGCACTCCGGGCCAGAGGCCGAGCCCGGCGCGCAATGCAAAGCGGCCGGGCTCCCCAAGGGAAACCCGGCCGCGGGTATGGCTCTTTGTCAGAGCCGGCCCCGGCGAGGGGGCCGACCTTGTAAGCCTTTGACTCTGGACTTCGCCACGGAGGGCGCGAGCTAGAGCCAGGCAAAGCGTGATCGGATTCGGACGCGCAGTTTACTCCGGTAAATGAGCAGGCCGAATCCGATCACAACGCAGCATGGCCGACGCGCAGCCCCTCCGAACGTTATTACAGCTTGATCCAGGTAGCCTTCAGCTCGGTGTACTTGTCGAAGGCGTGCAGCGACTTGTCGCGGCCGTTGCCCGACTGCTTGAAGCCACCGAAGGGCGCGGTCATGTCGCCGCCGTCGTACTGGTTGATCCACACGCTGCCGGCGCGCAGGGCCCTGCCGATCAGGTGGGCCTTGGACAGGTTGCTGGTCCAGACCGCGGCGGCCAGGCCGTATGGGGTGTCGTTGGCGATGCGCACGGCTTCCTCGGCGTCCTCGAACTCGATCACCGACAGCACCGGCCCGAAGATTTCCTCGCGGGCGATGCGCATGGCGTTGGTCACGCCATCGAAGATGGTCGGCTCGACGTAGGTGCCGCCGGTCTCTTCCAGGGTGCGCTTGCCGCCGGCCACCAGCTTGGCGCCGTCGTCGTGGCCGGCCTGGATGTAGCTCAGCACGTTGTTCATCTGGGTGGTGTCGACCAGCGCGCCGACGTTGGTTTCCGGGTCCAGCGGGTTGCCCGGCTTCCAGGCCTTCAGCGCTTCGACCACCAGCGGCAGGAACTCGGCCTTGATGGATTTCTCCACCAGCAGGCGGGAACCGGCGGTGCACACTTCGCCCTGGTTGAAGGCGATGGCGCTGGCGGCGGATTCGGCGGCGGCCTTCAGGTCAGGCGCGTCGGCGAAGACGATGTTCGGGCTCTTGCCGCCGGCTTCCAGCCATACGCGCTTCATGTTCGACTCGCCGGCGTAGACCATCAGCTGCTTGGCGATCTTGGTCGAACCGGTGAACACCAGGGTGTCGACGTCCATGTGCAGGGCCAGGGCCTTGCCCACGGTGTGGCCGAAGCCCGGCAGGATGTTCAGCACGCCTTTCGGGATGCCGGCCTCGACGGCCAGCTGGGCGACGCGGATGGCGGTCAGCGGCGACTTCTCGGACGGCTTGAGGATCACCGAGTTGCCGGTGGCCAGGGCCGGGCCGAGCTTCCAGCAGGACATCAGCAGAGGGAAGTTCCACGGCACGATGGCGGCGACCACGCCCACGGCTTCGCGGGTGACCAGGCCCAGTTGATCATGCGGGGTGGCGGCGACTTCGTCGTAGACCTTGTCGATGGCTTCGGCATTCCAGCGGATGCTGTTGGCGGCGCTGGCGACGTCGATGTTCAGCGCGTCGCTGATCGGCTTGCCCATGTCCAGGGTTTCCAGCAGGGCCAGTTCTTCGGCGTGCTGCATCATCAGCTCGGCGAAGCGGATCATGACCTTCTTGCGCTTGGCCGGCGCCTGGCGCGACCACACGCCGGACTCGAAGGCGGCACGGGCAACCTGCACGGCGCGCTCGGCGTCGGCGGCGTCGCAGCTGGCGACCTTGGCCAGGAAGCGGCCATCCACCGGGCTGATGCAGTCGAAGGTGGCGCCGTCGGCGGCATCGACGTACTGGCCGTCGACGAAGGCGCGGCCTTCGATCTTCAGGTTCTGGGCGCGAGCTTCCCAGTCGGCGCGAGTGAGGGTACTCATGACAACTTGTCCTCTTATTGAATTACTTATCGAAGTCCCGGCGCCCCGGGGATGGGCGCGCTGTCAGAAATTCTGCAAGGCGGCGCGAGGGCCACGCTGTCCGCCACCCTAAACCGGGATGGGCGAATTTTCAATATTTTTGACACTTTGGCACCAAAACGCCTTGTCACGTTCGTTTTATTAAACATAGACTCCATCGATTCCGCCTCCGTCCGGGCCCGCCCGCAGTGGCGGAGCACTCGTACAACCCACAATAAAACGAGAGTCAGCATGAACATCGAGCAGATCGTCGACTTCGCCCAGGCCGGCACCGCCGCCGAGCACTACCGCCCGGCGCCGGAGAAGGTCCTCAAGGGCGATCCCGAGCAAAGCGTGCGCAACCACTACGCCAGCCCCTGCGGCCAGTTCAACGTCGGCATCTGGGAAGGCGCGGTCGGCCACTGGACCATCAACTACACCGAGCACGAATACTGCGAGATCCTCCAGGGCGTGTCGGTGATCCGCGACGCCGACGGCGGCGCCAAGACCGTGCGCACCGGCGACCGCTTCGTCATCCCGGCCGGCTTCAAGGGCACCTGGGAGGTGCTGGAGCCTTGCCGCAAGGTCTATGTGATCTTCGAACAGAAGGCTTGATAGCTGTTTGACGAAAAAACGCCGCTTTTCCGGTGAGGGGAAGCGGCGTTTTTGTTTCTGCGTGGCGCCCGTGTTTTGCCGGGGATTGTCCGGCGGACCCAATCGCGGACGGCGAGCGGGCTTCGTCCGCGATGGGATTCGCCGGCCACGCCGGACGCCCCGGTGGCACGAACGGCCCCACCAGCCCCGCCGCGCAGACATGAAAAAACCCGCCAATTGGCGGGTTTCTTCGCAAGGGCCGGGATCAATTACTTGATCTTGGCTTCCTTGTAGATCACGTGCTTGCGAACGACCGGATCGAACTTCTTGATCTCGATCTTCTCAGGCTTGGTGCGCTTGTTCTTGTCGGTGGTGTAGAAGTGGCCGGTACCGGCGCTGGACACCAGACGGATCAGTTCACGCATGATTGCAGCTCCTTAGAATTTTTCGCCGCGGGCGCGCAGGTCGTTCAGGACGGCCTCGATGCCACGCTTGTCGATGATACGCATGCCCTTGGCGGAAACGCGCAGGCGTACGAAGCGCTTCTCGGACTCAACCCAGAAACGGTGGTGCTGCAGGTTCGGCAGGAAACGGCGGCGGGTTTTGTTGTGTGCGTGGGAAATGTTGTTCCCGGTAACCGGACCCTTACCGGTCACTTGGCAAACTCTCGACATGGCTCAGCCCTCTATAAACCACATGCCAAACCCGGCATGGGTTGGCTGCTTGAACTCGTTGATACTTGGTTTCCACCCGGGTCTTACCTGCCCGACCGCCACTCGATTCCGAGTCGACGGGGCAGGGCCCCAGAAAAGAGCGCAGCTTTATATCAGAAAGCCGCTTAGTGTCGCAAGGGAGCAAGCGGCTTATCCACATGCCGGCGCAGCGCGGCCGCGGCCCGGCGCCCTTGCCGTTCGTCGACTTTCACCGTTGTCCCCGGCGGCGGCTTGGTCTAGGGTAGCCGGTTCAAGGCCGACAACGGCCTTGCATGACTGCGCCCAGCCCACGGGACGGGCATTTTCCCACCATTTCCGGAGTCCGTCATGCGTCTGCTTCCACTCGCCCTGCTGCTGGCCCCCGCCCTGGCCGGCGCCAGCACCCTCAGTGTCTGCACCGAGGCCAGCCCCGACGGCTTCGACGTCGTGCAGTTCAATGCCCTGACCACCACCAACGCCTCGGCCGACGTGCTGATGAACCGCCTGGTGGAGTTCGATGCGGCGCAGGGCAAGGTGGTGCCGAGCCTGGCCGAGAGCTGGACGGTCTCCGCCGACGGCCTGACCTACGACTTCAAGCTGCGCGGCGGGGTGAAGTTCCACCACACCGACTACTTCAGCCCCAGCCGCGAGCTGGGCGCCGACGACGTGCTGTTCAGCTTCCGGCGCATGCTCGACCCCGCCAACCCCTGGCACAAGGTGGCGCAGAGCGGCTTCCCCCACGCCCAGTCGCTGCAGCTGCCGGCCCTGATAAAAGCCGTGGAGAAGGTCGACGAGCACCAGGTGCGCTTCACCCTGAGCCACCCCGACGCCACCTTCCTGCCCATGCTCAGCATGGGCTTCGCCTCCATCTATTCAGCCGAGTACGCCGACCAGCTGATGAAGGCCGGCACCCCGGAGAAGCTCAACGCCCAGCCCATCGGCAGCGGCCCCTTCGTCTTCAAGCGCTTCCAGAAGGACGCGCAGATCCGCTACACCGCCAACCCGGACTACTTCGCCGGCAAGCCGGCGGTGGACAACCTGCTGTTCGCCATCACCCCAGACGCCAACGTGCGCCTGCAGCGCCTGAAGCGCGGCGAATGCCAGATCGCCCTGTCGCCCAAGCCGCTGGACGTCGAGGCCGCGGCCAAGGACCCGGCCCTGCGCATTGAGCAGACGCCGGCGTTCATGACCGCCTTCGTCGCCCTGAACAGCCAGCACCCGCCGCTGGACAAGCCCGAGGTGCGCCAGGCGATCAACCTCGCCTTCGACCGCCAGACCTACCTGAAGTCGGTGTTCGAGGGCAGCGCCACTGCCGCCGAGGGTGTCTACCCGCCGAACACCTGGAGCTATGCCAAGGACATCCCCGGCTACCCCCACGACCCCGCCCAGGCCAAGGCACTGCTGGAAAAGGCCGGCCTGAAGGACGGCTTCAAGACCACCATCTGGACGCGCCCCAGCGGCAGCCTGCTCAACCCCAACCCGAGCCTGGGCGCACAGCTGCTGCAGGCCGACCTGGCCAAGGTCGGCATCCAGGCCGGGATCCGCGTGATCGAGTGGGGCGAGCTGATCCGCCGCGCCAAGGCCGGCGAGCACGACCTGTTGTTCATGGGCTGGGCCGGCGACAACGGCGACCCGGACAACTTCCTTACCCCGCAGTTTTCCTGCGCCAGCGTGAAGTCCGGGCTGAACTTCGCGCGCTTCTGCGACCCGAAGCTGGACGGCCTGATCAGCCAGGGCAAGGCGCTGAGCGAGCAGGACAAGCGCAGCGCGCTCTACCACGACGCCCAGCAGCTGATCCACGACCAGGCCCTGTGGCTGCCGCTGGCGCACCCCACGGCCTCGGTGCTGCTGCGCAAGGAGGTCAAGGGCTACGCCGTGAACCCGTTCGGCCGCCAGGATTTCTCCAAGGTCAGCCTCTGAGGCGTCGTTCAACGTGGGGCCGGCGCGATACCGGCCCCACGGCGAGCCTCACACCCAGCCCATCTCCGCCATCGACAGCGGCTCGCCGTCGCCGACGATGAAGTGGTCGAGCACGCGCACGTCCACCAACGCCAGGGCGTCCTTCAGGCGCTGCGTCAGCCTGCGGTCGGCCTGGCTCGGCTCAGTGATGCCCGAGGGATGGTTGTGACTGAGGATCAGCGCCGCGGCGTTGTGCGCCAGGGCGCGCTTGACCACCTGGCGCGGGTAGACGCTGGCGCTGTCGATGGAGCCGTGGAACAACACCTCGAAGGCCAGGACGCGGTGGCGGCCGTCGAGGAACAGGCAGGCGAACACCTCGTGGGCCTCGTGGCGCAGCCGCGCCTTGAGGAAGTCGCGCACCGCCTGCGGGCTCTCCAGGGCGGAATCGCGGCGCAGCTGCTCGGCCAGGTGGCGGCGGGCCATCTCCAGCACCGCCTGCAGCTGGGCGTACTTGGCGCGGCCCAGGCCCAGGTGGCTGCTGAAGCTGGCCTGGTCCGCCTCCAGCAGCGCGCGCAGGCTGCCGAACTCATGGAGCAGGCGCCGCGCCAGCTCCACCGCGCTGCAGCCGACCACGCCGGTGCGCAGGAAGATGGCCAGCAGCTCGGCGTCGCTGAGGCTCGCCGCGCCGCGTTCGAGGAGTTTTTCCCGCGGGCGTTCTGCTGCGGGCCAGTGACGAATGCTCATGCAACCTCCCTGTCGAGCCGCCCGCTGTGCCGGGGCGGGCGCTGTGCTATCTTAGCCCGTCCCTTTCGCGCGACCGGAGGCCTGGGGAGGCGTCTCCGGCCCTGACGCGCGTCATCCAATTCCGAAGATAAGGCGGGCCTATGCAGCGGCTCTATCGAAAACGCATCGTCCTCGGCGTGGGCGGCGGTATTGCGGCCTACAAGAGCGCCGAACTGGTCCGCCGCCTGCGCGACCAGGGCGCGGAAGTCCGCGTGGTGATGACCCAGGGCGGCCGTGAGTTCATCACCCCGCTGACGCTCCAGGCGCTGTCCGGCCACCCGGTGCACCTGGACCTGCTCGACCCCGCCGCCGAAGCGGCCATGGGCCACATCGAGCTGGCCCGCTGGGCCGACCTGGTGCTGATCGCCCCGGCCACCGCCGACGTCATGGCGCGCCTGGCCCAGGGCGTGGCCAACGACCTGCTGACCACCCTGGTGCTGGCCACCGATGCCCAGGTCGCCCTGGCCCCGGCGATGAACCAGGCCATGTGGCGCGACCCGGCCACCCAGGCCAATGCCGAACTGCTGCGTGGCCGCGGTTTGCACTTCTTCGGCCCGGCCGCCGGCAGCCAGGCCTGCGGCGACGTCGGGCCCGGGCGCATGCTCGAGGCCGAGGAGCTGGCCCAGCGCGCCGCCGACTGCTTCCAGTTCCTCTCGCTGACCGGCCAGCACGTGCTGATCACCGCCGGCCCGACCCAGGAAAACATCGACCCGGTGCGCTACATCACCAACCACAGCTCCGGGAAGATGGGCTTCGCCCTGGCCGAGGCCGCCGCCGAAGCCGGCGCGCGGGTGACCCTGGTGACCGGCCCAGTGCACCTGCCGACGCCCGACCGGGTGAGCCGCGTCGACGTGGTCAGCGCCCGCGACATGCTCGCCGCCTGCGAAGCCGCGATGCCGGCCGACCTGCTGATCGCCGCCGCCGCGGTGGCCGACTACCGCCCCGAGCTGGTCGCCACGCAGAAACTGAAGAAGGACCCGACCACGGGCGACGGCCTGCTGCTGCAGCTGGTGCGCAACCCGGATATCCTCGCCACCCTCGCCCAGCGCGCCGACCGGCCGTTCAGCGTGGGCTTCGCCGCGGAGACCGAGAACCTGCTGGAGTACGCCTCGCGCAAGCTCAAGGACAAGAACCTCGACCTGATCGTGGCCAACGACGTGGCCAACCCCTCGATCGGTTTCAACAGCGAAGAGAACGCGATCACCGTGATCGACCGCGAATTGCACGAAACTGCCTTCGCCCAGACCAGCAAGGGCAAGATCGCCCGCCAGCTGATCGCCTTCATCGCCGACCGCCTGAAACGACACTGAGAACCCGATGCATTCCCTGCAAGCCAAGATCCTCGACCCGCGCCTGGGCGCCGAATTCCCCCTGCCGCAGTACGCCACCCCCGGTTCCGCCGGCCTGGACCTGCGCGCCATGCTCAAGCAGGACACCGTCCTCGAACCCGGCCAGACGCTGCTGATCCCCACCGGCCTGTCCATCTACATCGCCGACCCGGGCCTGGCCGCGCTGGTGCTGCCGCGCTCGGGCCTGGGCCACAAGCACGGCGTGGTGCTGGGCAACCTGGTCGGGCTGATCGACTCGGACTACCAGGGCGAGCTGATGGTCTCCTGCTGGAACCGCGGCAACACCCCCTTCACCATCGCCATCGGCGAGCGCATCGCCCAGCTGGTGCTGGTGCCGGTGGTGCAGGCGCATTTCGAGCTGGTCGACAGCTTCGACGAAAGCCAGCGTGGCGCCGGCGGTTTCGGGCACTCGGGCAGCCACTGACACAATCCTCCAGGACGATTCGCCGAGGAGATGTTGCATGAAACTTTTCCAACGCAGTGCCAAGGGAACGGCCGACCTGCCGGAAGTCGCCCCGCCGCCGAAGGCTTCGGCAGGCCCGGCGGCCCGGCCGGAACTCAAGTCGCTGCTGCCGGCCCTGGGTGTGGCGACCCTCGGCGTGGCCGCCGCCGGCGCCCTGCTGTGGCTGACGCTGTTCGGCAGCGCCGAGCAGATGCACCGCCAGCAGCTGGCCGGCGCCTGGGGCGAAAGCCAGTCCGGCGCCCTGCGCCAGGCCCTGCTCCAGCTCGCCGCCGACACCCGTAGCGCCGCCGCCAACCCCGCGCTGCTGCCGGCGCTGGCCGACGCCAACAGCGCCCGCGCCCTGGAGGCCACCCTCGCCCACTGGCACCAGGACGGCCTGGTGGACGTCCATCTCAACGCCAGCGGCCAGGCCAGCCAGGACAACCAGCGCCCCGGCCCGCTGAACTACGCTGCCCTGGACATGCTGCGCCGCGCCGAGAGCGGGCAGAACGTCGCCCCCGAGGCCTACCGCGTCGGCCAGCGCTGGCTGCTCTACAGCGTCACCGCGCTGCGCGGCCCGGACAACGCCATCCAGGGCAGCCTGATGCTGGTCTTCGACCTGCAGCGCCTGCTCAAGGCCCTGCCGGACATGCCCGCCGACACCGGCCAGCTGCAGCTGGCCCAGCAGTTCGGCAGCTCGCCGGCGCAGGTCCTGCTGCAACGCGGCGAGGCCGGCAACGCCGCGCCGCTGAACCTGGCCAGCGGCAACCCGAACTGGAAACTCAGCTTCACCCCCGGCCCGGCCCTGACCGCCGCGCTGTATCCCCCGGCTCTGCTGGGCTGCGCCGCACTGCTGGCGCTGGCCGGCGCGCTGCTGGGCGTGTACCTCGCGCAAAGCGCCCTGCAACGGCGCCTGCGCCAGGACGCCCAGGCCATCGGTCAGTACTTGCAGGAACTCGGTGGCCAGCGCACTGCCAAAGCACCTGAAGTCGGCCTCGCCGCACTGCAACCGCTGGCCCAGGCGCTGGCGCGGCAGCCCAGGCGCAAGGCCGAGCCCCCGGCCCCCGCCAGCCCCGCACCGGCCCCCGAGCCCCGCCCAGTGGCGGCGAAGATCGACAAGCCGGCCAGCGCCGAGACGCAGCTGGTCGACCCACTGTTCCAGAACACCGACATTCTGGACATCGACATTCTTGATGAAGACCAGGACCTCCTGGGATTGGAGCAAACCCCCGCCATGAGCACGCCCAAAGCCCCGCAACTGCCCGCCAGCATCTTCCGCGCCTACGATATCCGCGGCGTGGTCGGCGACACCCTGACCGCCGAGACCGCCTACTGGGTGGGCCGCGCCATCGGTTCCGAGAGCCTGGCCCGCGGCGAGCCCTGCGTCAGCGTCGGCCGCGACGGCCGCCTGTCGGGCCCGGAGCTGGTCCAGCAACTGATCCAGGGCCTGCTCGACTGCGGCTGCCAGGTCACCGACATCGGCATGGTGCCGACCCCGGTGCTGTACTACGCGGCCAACGTCCTGGAGGGCAAGTCGGGCGTGATGCTCACCGGCAGCCACAACCCGCCGGACTACAACGGCTTCAAGATCGTCGTCGCCGGCGAGACCCTGGCCAACGAGCAGATCCAGGCCCTGCGCGAGCGCATCGAGAACAATGACCTCGCCAGCGGCGTGGGCAAGGTGCAGCAGGTGGACATCCTGCCGCGCTACTTCCAGCAGATCCGTGACGACATCGCCCTGGCCAAGCCGCTGAAAGTGGTGGTGGACTGCGGCAACGGCGTCGCCGGCGTGATCGCCCCGCAACTGATCGAGGCCCTGGGCTGCACCGTCATCCCGCTGTACTGCGACGTCGACGGCACCTTCCCCAACCACCATCCGGACCCGGGCAAGCCGGAGAACCTCGAAGACCTGATCGCCAAGGTCAAGGAAACCGGCGCCGACCTCGGCCTGGCCTTCGACGGCGACGGCGACCGCGTGGGCGTGGTGACCAACGAAGGCACCATCATCTACCCCGACCGCCTGCTGATGCTGTTCGCCAAGGACGTGGTCTCGCGCAACCCGGGCGCCGACATCATCTTCGACGTCAAGTGCACCCGCCGCCTGATCTCCCTCATCAGCGGCTACGGCGGCCGCCCGGTGATGTGGAAGACCGGCCACTCGCTGATCAAGAAGAAGATGAAGGAAACCGGCGCGCTGCTGGCCGGCGAGATGAGCGGCCACATCTTCTTCAAGGAGCGCTGGTACGGCTTCGACGACGGCATCTACAGCGCCGCCCGCCTGCTGGAGATCATCAGCCTCGACAAACGCGACAGCGAGCATGTGTTCTCGGCCTTCCCGCTGGACGTCTCAACACCGGAAATCAACATCACCGTCACCGACGAGAGCAAGTTCGCCCTGATCGAAGCGCTGCAGCGCGACGGCCAGTGGGGCGAGGCCAACCTCACCACCCTCGACGGCGTGCGTGTCGATTATCCCAAGGGCTGGGGCCTGGTACGCGCCTCCAACACCACGCCGGTGCTGGTGCTGCGCTTCGAGGCGGATTCCGAAGCCGAACTGGAACGCATCAAGGACGTGTTCCGCAACCAGCTCAAGGCGGTCGACCCCGCCCTGACCATCCCCTTCTGACCTGACCATGCCGGAGCCCAGCACCATGTCCCAGAGCCGCGATGACGCAGCCCAGGTAGCCCGCGTCCTTGCCGAAGCGCTTCCCTACATCCGCCGTTTCGTCGGCAAGACGCTGGTCATCAAGTACGGCGGCAACGCCATGGAGACCGACGAGCTGAAGAACAGCTTCGCCCGCGACGTGGTGCTGATGAAGGCGGTCGGCATCAACCCGGTGGTGGTGCACGGCGGCGGCCCGCAGATCGGCGACCTGCTCAACCGCCTGTCCATCGAGAGCCACTTCATCGACGGCATGCGCGTCACCGACGCGCAGACCATGGACGTGGTGGAGATGGTCCTCGGCGGCCAGGTGAACAAGGACATCGTCAACCTGATCAACCGCCACGGCGGCAGCGCCATCGGCCTGACCGGCAAGGACGCCGAGCTGATCCGCGCGAAGAAGCTCACCGTCACCCGCCAGACGCCGGAGATGACCAAGCCGGAAATCATCGACATCGGCCACGTCGGCGAGGTCACCGGGGTCAACACCGAGCTGCTGAACATGCTGGTCAGGGGCGACTTCATCCCGGTGATCGCGCCCATCGGCGTGGGCGCCAACGGCGAGTCGTACAACATCAACGCCGACCTGGTGGCCGGCAAGGTGGCCGAGGCGCTGAAGGCCGAGAAGCTGATGCTGCTGACCAACATCGCCGGCCTGATGGACAAGCAGGGCCAGGTGCTCACCGGCCTGACCACCGAGCAAGTCGACAGCCTGATCGCCGACGGCACCATCTACGGCGGCATGCTGCCGAAGATCCGCTGCGCCCTGGAAGCGGTACAGGGCGGCGTGACCAGCGCGCACATCATCGATGGCCGCGTGCCCAACGCCGTGCTGCTGGAAATCTTCACCGACAGCGGCGTCGGCACCCTGATCAGCAACCGCAAGCCGCGTCACTGAGCACTACCCGCCACGGCGCCCGCCGTGGCGGTTCCCTCTTCCTTCCGGAGGCCGCAATGCCTTCAGTCTTCCCTGAACGCCACCAGTTCCACTTCTTCCACAGCCTGCGCGTGCGCTGGTCGGAGGTCGACCCGCAGGGCATCGTCTTCAACGGCAACTACCTGACCTACGCGGACGTCGCCACCACCGAGTACTACCGCAACCTGGAGATCCGCTACCCGGCCGACCTGCTGCGCGGCGGCGGCGACCTGTTCGCGGTGAAGAGCAGCCTGGAGTACTTCGCCCCGGCGCGCTACGACGACTGGCTGGACATGGGCGTGCGCGTCGCGCGCCTGGGGCGCAGCAGCCTGACCTTCCAGGTGGCGATCTGGTGCGAGGGCCAGCCGCTGACCCTCGGCGAGCTGATCTACGCCTACGCCAACGACCAGCGGCAGAGCCAGCCCCTACCGGGCTGGCTGCGCGAGCGCATCGCGAAATTCGAGCACCTGCCCGTCGACTGACGGACTAGCGGGAGGCGCCGAGCAATTGCGCGAGGCGCGCGCGGTCCGCCTCGAAGGCAGCCTTGGCCTGGGCGCGCAGCTGCTGGTAGTGGGCGATGTCGCGCAGCAGGCGCTGCTCCTCGTCCTTCAGGTTGGCCAACTGCTCGACCAGTTGCTGCGGCACCTGGCGCCCGGCGCGCTCGGCGTCGGCGGCCTGGGCCTGCAGGTTGCCCTGCTGCGTCTTCAGCGACTGCAGGTTGCCCCGGGCCACGCTGCTCAGGCCATCCAGCTCGGACAGCTTGCGCTCGCGGGCGCGGTCGACGTCCTCGACGCTGGTGTACAGGCGCAGCAGCTGGGCATCGGAACTGGCCTGGGCGGCAGCGGCCTTGCGCTGCTGGATTTCCTCCGCGGTCGGCGCCGGCGGCACCACGCGGATCACCCGCCCCTGCTCGTTGAGCACCTCGTAGCCCTTGCCGATGTACTGCGACGGCACGCCCAGGCGATCGATGACGGTCACGCCCTTGTCGTTGACGTAGCGGTACATCTCGACGGCGCCGCCGGACGAGGGATTGCCGGCGGCGTTCGCCGCCAGCGCCGGCCCGGCCAGCCCGAAGGCCAGCAACCCCATCAATGCACCACGGCGTAAAGCACCCTGCTTGGCCATGCCGGACACCCTGTTCTGGTTAGATTCCGTACTGCGCGCGATAGGCCTCGACCGCCGGCAGGTGACGCTTGAGCTCGGCGTCGCCGGCCAGGTATTCGAGGACCTGCTCCAGGGACACGATGCTGACCACCGGCATGCCGAAGTCGCGCTCCACTTCCTGGATCGCCGACAGCTCGCCGCGGCCGCGCTCCTGGCGGTTCAGCGCGATCAGCGTGCCGGCGGCCCTGGCGCCCTGGGCCTCGATGATCTGCATGACCTCGCGGATCGCGGTGCCGGCGGTGATCACGTCGTCGACGATCAGCACCCGGCCGGCCAGCGGCGCGCCCACCAGGGTGCCGCCTTCGCCGTGGTCCTTGGCTTCCTTGCGGTTGAAGCACCAGGGCAGGTCGCGCCCGTGCTGCTCGGCCAGCGCCACCGCTGTAGCGGCCGCCAGCGGGATTCCTTTATAGGCCGGGCCGAACAGGACATCGAAATCGATGCCGCTGTCGACGACCGCGGCGGCGTAGAAGCGCCCCAGCTTGGCCAACGCCAGGCCACTGTTGAACAGGCCGGCATTGAAGAAATAGGGGCTGGTGCGCCCGGACTTGAGCGTGAATTCGCCGAAGCGCAGTACGCCGCGCTCGATGGCGAAACGGATGAAATCGCGTTGATATGCCTGCATGGGAATAGAACCGGCCGGTATGAATTTAGCTAAACCGTTTGAGCTCGGGTATCATACACACACGTGATTTTGGGGGCCATTTATGCGGATCATCAGTGTGAACGTGAATGGTATTCAGGCTGCAGCCGAGCGGGGATTGCTCAGCTGGTTGCAAGCCCAGAATGCCGACGTGATCTGCTTGCAGGATACCCGCGCCTCCGCTTTCGATCTGGACGACCCGTCCTACCAGCTGGACGGCTACTTCCTGTACGCCTGCGACGCCGAAGTGCCCAGCCAGGGTGGCGTCGCAATCTATAGTCGTCTGCAACCCAAGGCCGTCATAAGCGGGCTGGGTTTCGAGATGGCCGATCGTTACGGGCGCTACCTGCAAGCCGATTTCGATAAGGTGAGTATTGCCAGCATTCTTCTGCCGAGCGGGCAGGAGGGTGACGAGAACCTGAACCAGAAGTTCAAGTTCATGGAAGACTTCGCCGCCTACCTGAACAAGCAGCGCCGCAAGCGCCGCGAGTACATCTATTGTGGGTCGCTGTACCTGGCCCACAACAAGCTGGACGTGAAGAACTGGCGCGAATGCCAGCAGATGCCCGGCTTCCTCGCGCCCGAGCGCGGCTGGATGGACGAGGTGTTCGGCAACATGGGCTACGTCGATGCCCTGCGCGAGGTCAACCGCGAAGGCGACCAGTACAGCTGGTGGCCGGACAGCGAGCAGGCCGAAATGCTGAACCTGGGCTGGCGCTTCGACTACCAGATCCTCACCCCGGGTCTGCGCCGCTTCGTGCGCAACGCCAAGCTGCCGCGGCAGCCGCGCTTCTCGCGCCACGCGCCGCTGATCATCGACTACGACTGGACGCTCAGTATTTGAGAGCTGGAAGCTAGAAGCCTGAAGCTGGAAGCAAAAGCCGCCACGCTTCCAGCTTCTAGCAGCTACTTCAATGGCCGCCAGGTGAACGGATAGCGGTAGTCGCGGCCCTCGTTGGCCTTGACCCCGGCAATCACGGTCAGCACCAGGGCGCCGGCGCAGACCAGCGCCAGCAGCAGGAAGCCGATCACCAGCAGGCAGAGGAAGAAGCTGACCAGCATCGCCAGGCTGACGGTGATCTGGAAGTTCAGCGCTTCCTTGCCCTGGCTGTCGACGAAGGGATCGGACTCGCGCTTGATCTGCCAGACGATCAGCGGCCCCAGCAGGTTGCCGAAGGGAAAGACCAGCCCGAGGAAGGCGGAGAAGTGGCAGAACATCGCCCACTGCCGGGCTTCCTGGCTCGGCCGCGCTTGCAGTTCGTCGTTCATCCCCGCCCCTCCCGCGTCAGTCGGCCAGCGCGGCGCGCTGCAGTTCGAAGATTTCCTGCATGCCCTGCTGCGCCAGTTCCAGCATGGCGTTCAGTTCGGCGGGCTTGAACGGCTCGCCTTCGGCGGTGCCCTGCACCTCGATGAAGCCGCCGGCGTCGGTCATCACCACGTTCAGGTCGGTCTCGGCGGCGGAATCCTCCAGGTAGTCCAGGTCGAGCACCGGCACGCCCTGGTAGATGCCCACGGAGACCGCGGCGACCATCTGCTTGAGCGGGTTGCCCTTGAGCGCGCCGCGCTTCTTCAGCACCGCCAGGGCGTCGATCAGCGCCACGGTGGCGCCGGTGATGGACGCGGTGCGGGTGCCGCCGTCGGCCTGGATCACGTCGCAGTCGATGTACAGGGTGTTCTCGCCCAGCTTGGTCAGGTCCAGCGCGGCGCGCAGCGAACGGCCGATCAGGCGCTGGATCTCCAGGGTGCGGCCGCCCTGCTTGCCGCGGCTGGCCTCGCGGGCATTCCGCTCGCCGGTGGAGCGCGGCAGCATGCCGTACTCGGCGGTCAGCCAGCCCTGCCCCTGGCCCTTGAGGAAGCGCGGCACGCCGCTCTCGGCGCTCACGGTGCAGATCACCTTGGTGTCGCCGAACTCCACCAGAACCGAACCCTCGGCATGCTTGGTGTAGTGGCGGGTGATGCGGATCGGGCGCAACTGGTCGGCGGCGCGGCCACTGGGACGGTTCATCGAGACTTCCTATGCGAGATTGAATCGGATACTGGCCGCCATTATAGAGGCCCCGGCAGCCAGGCAACCACCGCCGGCGTGCGGCGGCCGGCCCCGCTGGGGTACAATTGCCGGTTCACGATGACATTTCATCGCTTTCAGTCGAATCACAGCGAGGTAGCCCCATGGTTCACAGCATGACCGCCTTCGCCCGCGTCGAACGGGCCGGGACCAATGGGACCCTGAGCTGGGAACTGCGCTCGGTGAACCACCGCTACCTGGAGCCGAACCTGCGCCTGCCGGAAACCTTCCGCGACCTCGAAGGCCCGGTGCGCGAGGCGCTGCGCCAGGGCCTGTCGCGCGGCAAGGTGGAATGCACCCTGCGCTTCAACGAGGACACCGCCGGCAAGCCGCTGCAGGTCGACCGCGAGCGCGCCGCGCAACTGGTGGCCGCCGCCGAGGGCGTGGCCGCGCTGATCAAGCAGCCGGCGCCCATCGACCCGCTGGCCGTGCTGGCCTGGCCGGGCGTGCTGGTGGGCGATGCCGCCGACCCGCAGGCGCTCAACGCCGAGGCCATGACCGCCTTCAACCAGGCGCTGGACGAGCTCAAGGCCGGCCGTGCCCGCGAAGGCGCGGAACTGGCGCGGATCATCGACGAGCGCCTGGGCGCCATGCAGGAAGAAGTGGCCAACCTGCGCGAACTGGTGCCGCAGATGCTCGGCAACCAGCGGCAGAAGATCCTCGACCGCTTCGCCGAACTGAAGCTGGAAGCCGACCCGCAGCGCCTGGAGCAGGAAATGGTCCTGCTGGCGCAGAAGAGCGACGTCGCCGAGGAGCTCGACCGCCTGAGCACCCACGTCGCCGAGGTGCGCCGCGTGCTCAAGGCCGGTGGCGCCGCCGGCCGCCGCCTGGATTTCCTCATGCAGGAACTCAACCGCGAGGCCAACACCCTCGGCTCCAAGGCCTTCGACCCGCGCTCGACCCAGGCCGCGGTGAACCTCAAGGTGCTCATCGAACAGATGCGCGAGCAGGTCCAGAATATCGAGTGAGCCGCGCGCTCGCTTTCCACCCATAGCCCCAGGATTCAGTCATGTCCGGCACCCTCTACATCGTTTCCGCGCCTTCCGGCGCCGGCAAGACCAGCCTGGTGAAGTCGCTGCTCGAGGCCATGCCCAGCGTGCGCGTCTCGGTCTCCCACACCACCCGCGGCATGCGCCCGGGCGAGGTGGACGGGGTGAACTACCACTTCGTCGGCCGCGACACCTTCACCGCCATGCTCGAACGCGACGAGTTCCTCGAGCACGCCGAAGTCTTCGGCAACCTCTACGGCACCTCGCAGCGCTGGGTGGAAAAGACCCTCGCCGAAGGCCTCGACCTGATCCTCG
This sequence comes from Pseudomonas sp. PI1, assembly GCF_000812405.1. NCBI lineage: Bacteria > Pseudomonadati > Pseudomonadota > Gammaproteobacteria > Pseudomonadales > Pseudomonadaceae > Pseudomonas > Pseudomonas sp. PI1. The sequence goes on along the minus strand of NZ_JWMC01000041.1, from coordinate 44,940 downwards.
AGATCGACTGGCAGGGCGCCCAGCAGGTGCGACGGCTGATGCCCCACGCGCAGTCGATCTTCATCCTGCCGCCGAGCCGGCACGCCCTGCGCCAGCGCCTGACCAACCGCGGCCAGGACAGCGACGAGGTGATCGAGCGGCGCATGCGCGAGGCGGTCAACGAAATGAGTCACTACGTCGAATACGATCACCTGGTGATCAACGACGATTTCGCCCATGCTCTGGAAGACCTCAAGTCGATCTTCCGTGCCCGCCAGCTGCGCCAGGACGCCCAGCAGAAGCGCCACGAGCGGTTGCTCGAAGAGCTGTTGCAGCCGTCGGCATAACAAACGGCCCTTCCATAAAGATTGGCGATTTTTTAGACTATTCAGTCCGCCCGGAAACCCGGGCTCCATTTTCCGCAACGAGGAACACCATGGCCCGCGTCACCGTCGAAGACTGCCTGGACAACGTCGATAACCGTTTCGAGCTGGTCATGCTCGCCACCAAGCGCGCGCGCCAGCTGGCCACCGGCGGCAAGGAGCCGAAGGTAGCCTGGGAAAACGACAAGCCCACCGTGGTCGCCCTGCGCGAGATCGCTTCCGGCCTGGTCGATGCTGAAGTCGTTCAGCAGGAGGACGTGGTTGAAGAAGAACCGCTGTTCGCCGCCTTCGAAGACGAGGCCAACAACGAGGCCCTGTAATTCGATGACCGGCCGACGACCACAGGCGCCGTCCACTCGGCAGGGGGTGATGCCTTGCCGAGCATAGACGCCTTCGCCGACCGGCTCTCGAGCTATCTCGGTCCGGACCAGGTCAACCTGGTCCGCCGTGCCTACTACTACGCCGAGCAGGCCCACGACGGGCAGCGCCGCCGCAGCGGCGAGGCCTACGTCACCCATCCGCTCGCCGTCGCCAACATCCTCGCCGACATGCACATGGACCATCAGAGCCTGATGGCGGCCATGCTGCACGACGTGATCGAGGACACCGGCATCGCCAAGGAAGCGCTTACCGCGCAGTTCGGCGAAACCGTCTCGGAACTGGTGGACGGGGTCAGCAAGCTGACCCAGATGAACTTCGAGTCCAAGGCCGAGGCCCAGGCCGAGAACTTCCAGAAGATGGCCATGGCCATGGCCCGCGACATCCGCGTGATCCTGGTCAAGCTGGCCGACCGCCTGCACAACATGCGCACCCTGGAAGTGCTGTCCGGCGAGAAGCGCCGGCGCATCGCCAAGGAAACCCTGGAAATCTACGCGCCCATCGCCAACCGCCTGGGCATGCACAGCATGCGCGTGGAATTCGAGGACCTGGGCTTCAAGGCCATGCACCCGATGCGCTCCGAGCGCATCCGCCAGGCGGTGAAGAAGGCCCGCGGCAACCGTCGCGAGATCGTCGGCAAGATCCAGGAATCGCTGGTCAACTGCCTCGCCCGCGAAGGCATGGAAGGCCAGGTCCTGGGCCGCGAGAAGCACCTGTTCAGCATCTACAAGAAGATGCGCGGCAAGCGCAAGGCGTTCAACGAGATCATGGACGTCTACGCCTTCCGCATCATCGTCGACAAGGTCGACACCTGCTACCGCGTGCTCGGCGCCGTGCACAACCTGTACAAGCCGTTCCCCGGTCGCTTCAAGGACTACATCGCGATTCCCAAGGCCAACGGCTACCAGTCGCTGCACACCACCCTGTTCGGCATGCACGGCGTGCCCATCGAGATCCAGATCCGCACCCGCGAGATGGAAGAGATGGCCAACCACGGCATCGCCGCGCACTGGCTGTACAAGTCCAACGAGGACGAGGTGCAGAAAGGCACCCACGCCCGCGCCCGCCAATGGGTCAAGGGCATCCTCGAACTGCAGCAGCGCGCCGGCAACTCGCTGGAATTCATCGAGAACGTGAAGATCGACCTGTTCCCGGACGAGGTCTACATCTTCACGCCCAAGGGCCGCATCATGGAGCTGCCCAAGGGCTCCACGGCAGTGGACTTCGCCTACGCGGTGCACACCGACGTGGGCAACAGTTGCATCGCCTGCCGCATCAACCGCCGCCTGGCGCCGCTGTCCGAACCGCTGCAGAGCGGCCAGACGGTGGAGATCGTCACCGCGCCGGGCACCCGGCCGAACCCGGCCTGGCTCAACTTCGTGGTCACCGGCAAGGCGCGCACGCACATCCGCCACGCGCTCAAGCAGCAGCGCCGCTCCGAGTCCATCAGCCTTGGCGAGCGCCTGCTGAACAAAACCCTCGCCGGCTTCGACAGCCACCTGGAGAAGATCCCCGCCGAACGCATCCAGGGCGTGCTCAACGAGTACCGCATGGAAGTCTTCGAGGACCTGCTGGAAGAAATCGGCCTGGGCAACCGCATGGCCTACGTGGTCGCCCGCCGCCTGCTCTCCAGCGAAGGCGACGCCGCCGCCACCAACGCCGAGGGGCCGCTGGCGATCCGCGGCACCGAGGGCCTGGTGCTGAGCTACGCCAAGTGCTGCACGCCGATCCCCGGCGACCCCATCGTCGGCCACCTGTCGGCCGGCAAGGGCATGGTGGTGCACCTGGAAAGCTGCAGGAACATCAGCGAAATCCGCAACAACCCGGAAAAATGCATCCAGCTCAGCTGGGCCAAGGATGTCACCGGGGAGTTCAACGTCGAGCTGCGCGTCGAGCTGGAACACCAGCGCGGCCTGATCGCCCTGCTGGCGACCAGCGTCAACGCCGCCGACGGCAACATCGAGAAGATCAGCATGGACGAGCGCGACGGTCGCGTCAGCGTGGTCCAATTGGTGGTCAGCGTGCACGACCGCGTGCACCTGGCCCGCGTCATCAAGAAGCTGCGCGCGCTCAAGGGGGTGGTCCGGATCACCCGCGTGCGCAGCTGATCCCACCCCTCGCAAGGAGTCGACATGACCAAGACCGTTATCCACACCGACAAGGCCCCCGCGGCCATCGGCACCTACTCCCAGGCGATCAAGGCCGGCAACACCGTCTACGTCTCCGGGCAGATCCCGCTGAACCCGCAGACCATGGAACTGGTCGAGGGCTTCGAGGAGCAGGTCGTCCAGGTGTTCGAGAACCTCAAGGCGGTGATCGAGGCTTCCGGCGGCTACCTGCACGACGTGGCCAAGCTGAACATCTTCCTCACCGACCTGTCGCACTTCGCCAAGGTCAACGAGATCATGGGCCGCTACTTCACCCAGCCCTACCCGGCGCGCGCCGCCATCGGCGTGGCCGCCCTGCCCAAGGGTGCCCAGGTCGAGATGGACGCCATCGTCGTCCTGGAGTAATCCTCCACTCCCGAACGGGGCCCTCGCGGCCCCGTTCGTTTTTCCCCGTTCGTCCGCAAGGAGCACCCGCATGCGTCGCGCCCTCGTCCTGAGCGCCCTGCTTGGCCTGCTGACCGGCTGTGCCGGCACCCCCGATCCGTCCGGCACCTGGATCAACCAGGCCGCCATCGACGCCGCCAGCAAGAGCGGCAAGCTGCGCGAGGCGCTGCTGGCCTACGGGCCCAACCTGGAATGGCGGCTCGACACCAAGCGCCAGCAGGCGACCTACAGCAACGGCTTCGAACAGGGCGAAGGCCAGCTGAGCCAGGACCCGGCGGACAAGAAGCACTGGCAGGTGGCCTTCTACGGCAGCAAGCAGGAAGAGCTGGCGGTGGACGGCAAGCAACTGGTGCAGGTGGGCAGCGAGAACTGGCCGGAACAGCGCTTCGCCCGCCCCGAACAGCAGGGCCCGGCGCCCATCGGCGCCAGCTTCCAGCGCGCCCTGTACGGCAGCTTCCTCAAGGGCACCTGGGTGATCCAGGAAGGCCCGGGCCAGGGCAGCAAGGTGACCTTCCAGGCCGACGGCCGCGTGGAGGGCATGCCCAGCGCCGACCGCTACGCCCTGTGTCTGGCCGGCGACTGCGCGGCCATGAGCGGCGACAGCGACAGCATCTGGCTGCAGCAGGGCCGCCAGGGCCGCGAATACCTGTTCCAGCGCGAGGACGACAAGCTGGAACTCTTCGAAGCGGTGAACCGCGCCCAGGCCGACGAAATGCCCGAATACGCCCCGGGCAAGCGCGTCTGGCTGCTGGAACGCGACTGAGCCGCCGGCGCCGCCCCGCGCGGCGCCTTCAGCGCACGCCCAGCCAGAGCAACCAGCCGCCCAGCGCCAGCAGCAGGGCGCCGCAGGTACGGTCCAGCGCGCGCACCCGGCGCTGCAGCCAGCCGCGCCAGCGCCGCCGATCCAGCAGGCGCACCAGGGCCAGGTCCCAGAACAGCACCACCGCGCCCATCCACAGCACGCAGGCGCCGAGCGCCCAACCCGGCAGGTGGAAGGGCCCGAGCACGCCGAACAGCCCGGTGTAGAAGATCGGCAGCTTGGGGTTCAGGCTGCTGGCCAGGAAGCCTTCGCGCAGGCCGTGGAAGAAACCTCCAGCGCGCTGCCCAGCGCTTTCCCCGGGAATCTCCAGTTCGCGCCGCGCCAACACCGCCTGGGCGCCCAGCCAGACGAAGTAGGCCCCGCCCAGCAGCTGCACCACCCGCAGGCCGTGGTTCGCCAGGTCGGGCAGTTGGCCGAGAACCAGCAGCACCAGCCCCATGCTCGCCAGGTTGGCCAGGGCGATGCCGCTGGCGCAGCCGTCGGCATGGCGGCGACCGCGCAGCAGGGCGGCGCGGATCAGCAGGAAGAAGTCCGGCCCCGGCGACAGCAGGGCGGCGAAATGGGTGCTGGCGACCAGCGCGAAGGCGGCGAACATGGCGTTCTCCCGGAAGTGGCGGGAGGCCAGTCTGGCCAGGCGGCGCGGCGGCGGTCTTGTAGGAAACTCAGGTGCGCGTGGCGCTGCGGAAACGCCCCGGGGTCACGCCGGTGAAGCGGCGGAAGGTGCCGGAGAAATGCGCCTGGTCGCAGAAGCCCAGCTCCAACGCCGCCTCGATGGGCGTGGCGCCCTCCACCAGCAGGCGCTTGGCCTCGCGCACCCGGCGCTGCAGCAGGTAGGTGTGCGGCGGCACGCCGTAGGCGCGGCGGAAGCTTTCGATCAGGTGACGCGGGTGGCGCTGCACCAGGGCGGCCAGTTGCTCCAGGCTCACCGCCTCGCGGTAATGGCTTTCCAGGTAGTCGCGCAGCCGCGCGGTGACGCCGCCGTCGCGGCTCGCCGAGGCCGCCGGGCGCATGCCGCCGTGGCGCACGAAGACCAGCTCCAGCAGCGCCAGCAGCTCGCTTTCCAGGCCCAACGCGTCGTTGCGCTCGAATTCGCCGGCCACCCGCGCCAGGGCTTGCGCGACCAAGCCATCGTCGCCCGGGTTCAATTCCTGGAAGCCGCGCGGCAACTGCTTGCGGCCCAGCAACGGCAGCAACCGCGACTCCTCGATGTAGAGCATGCGGTAGACCAGCCGCTCGCTCTCGGCGTTGCCGGTGTGCGGCTCCTCCGGATTCATCAGCGACAGGGTGCCGGCCGGCAGCACGTGGCGCGCGCCGCGGCATTGGTAGCCGCCGGCGCCGTGGAGGATGGCGCCGATGGCAAAGGCGTCGTGGCTGTGGCGGCCGAACGGCTGGCCGGAGAAGTCCGCATGGAACAGCTCCACCCCGGGCAGCCAGGGGCGCGCCAGCAGCCGGTTGGCGTCCACCTCAGTCCTCGCGCCCGGCGAGGATGGCGGCGTAGCCCTCGCGGTAGCTGGGGTAGCGCGGCACCCAGCCCAGCGCCCTGGCGCGGGCGTTGCTGCAGCGCTTGCTGCCGGTGCGGCGCACGCTCTGCTCGTCCGCCCAGTGGCTGACGCCCATGAGCTCGCGCAGGTAGCCCACCACCTCGGCCAGCGGCGCCGGCGCGTCGTCCACGCCGATATAGCAGTCTTCCAGCGGCTTGCCCTCGGCATCGGCACGCAGCAGGCAGGCCAGCAACCCGGCGGCGTCCTCGGCGTGGATGCGGTTGGCGTACAGCGGCGGCTCGACGGCCACCCGGTAGCCTTCGCGCACCTGCTTGAGCAGCCACTCGCGGCCGGGGCCGTAGATGCCGGTCAAGCGCACCACGGTAGCGGGGATGCCACTGACCAGCGCCACGCGCTCGGCGTCGAGCATGATCCGTCCGGAATACTGCCGGGCCTCGGCGGGCGAGTTCTCGTCGATCCACTCGCCGTCCGCCTGGGCGTAGACGCCACTGCTGGAGACGAACAGCACACGCTTGGGCCGCTGCCCGCGCTGCTGCAGCCAGCCTAGGCAGTGGCGCAGGCCCTCGACGTAGGCGGCGCGGTAGCCGGCCTCGTCGTGCTGGGTCGCGGCGGCGGCGTAAACCACATAGTCCAGTTCGCCTTCGGGCCAGGCCGGCGGGCACTCGGCGCAGCCCAGGTCGCCGGCCACCGGCAGGATGCCCGCGGGCAGTGCGGCGGCATCGCGGCGCAGCCCGTACACGCGCCAACCCTCGGCGGCCAACTGGCGGCCGAGGCGGCTGCCGACGTCGCCGCAACCGGCGATCAGAACATTCGCAGGCATCTTCGCCTCCTAAAGACAGGGCCCCGGAGTTTAGCGCGGTTGGTTCGCAACCGCGCAGCCGCTATGCTTGGCCCAACTCAACGGATTAGTCGCCATGACCCTCACCGAACTGCGCTACATCGTCACGCTCGCCCAGGAGCAGCATTTCGGCCGCGCCGCCGAGCGCTGCCACGTCAGCCAGCCGACCCTGTCGGTCGGCGTGAAGAAGCTGGAGGACGAGCTCGGCGTGCTGATCTTCGAGCGCAGCAAGAGCGCGGTGCGCCTGACCCCGGTGGGCGAAGGCATCGTGGCCCAGGCGCAGAAGGTGCTGGAGCAGGCCCAGGGCATCCGCGAGCTGGCCCAGGCCGGCAAGAACCAGTTGACCTCGCCGCTGAAGGTCGGCGCCATCTACACCATCGGCCCCTACCTGTTCCCGCACCTGATCCCGCAGCTGCACCGGGTGGCGCCGCAGATGCCGCTGTACATCGAAGAGAACTTCACCCACATCCTGCGCGACAAGCTGCGCACCGGCGAGCTGGACGCGATCATCATCGCCCTGCCGTTCCAGGAGGCCGACGTCCTCACCCTGCCGCTGTTCGACGAGCCCTTCTACGTGCTGATGCCGGCCGACCACCCCTGGACCGCCCGGCAGACCATCGACGCCGAGATGCTCAACGACAAGAGCCTGCTGCTGCTCGGCGAGGGCCACTGCTTCCGCGACCAGGTGCTGGAAGCCTGCCCGACCACCCGCAGGGGCGAGGAAAACCGCCACACCACCGTGGAATCCAGCTCGCTGGAGACCATCCGCCACATGGTCGCCTCCGGCCTGGGCGTATCGGTGCTGCCGTTCTCGGCGGTGGACAGCCACCACTACGCCCCCGGGGTGATCGAGATTCGCCCGTTCACCCCGCCGGCGCCGCTGCGCACCGTGGCCATCGCCTGGCGCGCCAGCTTCCCGCGGCCGCGCGCCATCGAAGTGCTGGCCGATTCCATCCGCCTGTGCTCGGTGGCCCGGCCGACCGCCAAGGGCGACGCCCAACCGGCATGACCGAGCTGGCCAACGTCCCGGTCACGGCGCTCAAGGGCGTCGGCGCCGCGCTGGAGGAAAAGCTGGCGCGGGTGGGCCTGGAAAACCTCCAGGACATCCTCTTCCACCTGCCGCTGCGCTACCAGGACCGCACCCGCGTCACCCCCATAGGCGCGCTGCGCCCGGGCCAGGACGCGGTGGTCGAGGGCGTGGTCTCCGGCGCCGACGTGGTCATGGGCAAGCGCCGCAGCCTGCTGGTGCGCCTGCAGGACGGCAGCGGCACCCTGAGCCTGCGCTTCTACCACTTCAGCCAGGCGCAGAAGGAAGGCCTCAAGCGCGGCACCCACCTGCGCTGCTACGGCGAGGCCCGCCCCGGCGCCTCGGGCCTGGAGATCTACCACCCCGAGTACCGCGCGCTGAACGACGCCGCGCCGGCCCCGGTGGAGCAGACCCTCACGCCCATCTACCCGACCACCGAAGGCCTCACCCAGCAGCGCCTGCGCACCCTCAGCCAGCAGGCCCTGGCGCGCCTGGGGCCGAACAGCCTGCCCGACTGGCTGCCCGAGGAACTGGCCCGCGACTACCGCCTGGCGCCCCTCGACGAAGCCATCCGCTACCTGCACCGGCCGCCGCCGGACGCCAACCTGGAAGAACTCGCCGAGGGTCGCCACTGGGCCCAGCACCGCCTGGCCTTCGAGGAACTGCTGACGCACCAGCTGTCGCTGCAGCGCCTGCGCGAAAGCCTGCGCGCCCAGCACGCGCCCGAGCTGCCGCCGGCGAAGAAACTGCCGCAGCGCTTCCTGGCCAACCTCGGCTTCGCCCCCACCAGCGCGCAGCAGCGCGTGGGCGCGGAGATCGCCTACGACCTGGCGCAGCCCGAACCCATGCTGCGCCTGGTGCAGGGCGACGTCGGCGCCGGCAAGACGGTGGTCGCCGCCCTGGCCGCGCTGCAGGCCCTGGAGGCCGGCTACCAGGTAGCGCTGATGGCGCCCACGGAAATCCTCGCCGAACAGCACTACCTCAACTTCAGCAAGTGGATGCAGCCGCTGGGCATCGAGGTCGCCTGGCTGGCCGGCAAGCTCAAGGGCAAGGCGCGCGCCGCCGCGCTGGAGCAGATCGCCGCCGGCGTGCCCATGGTGGTCGGCACCCACGCGCTGTTCCAGGACGAGGTGAAGTTCAAGCGCCTGGCCCTGGTGATCATCGACGAGCAGCACCGCTTCGGCGTGCAGCAGCGCCTGGCCCTGCGCCAGAAGGGCGTCGACGGCCGGCTCTGCCCGCACCAGCTGATCATGACCGCCACGCCCATCCCGCGGACCCTGGCGATGAGCGCCTACGCCGACCTGGACACCTCGATCCTCGACGAGCTGCCGCCCGGGCGCACGCCGGTGAACACCGTGCTGGTCGCCGACAGCCGCCGCATCGAGGTGATCGAGCGCGTCCGCGCCGCCTGCCGCGAAGGCCGCCAGGCCTACTGGGTGTGCACGCTGATCGAAGAATCCGAAGAACTCACCTGCCAGGCCGCCGAGACCACCTACGAGGAGCTCGCCTCGGCCCTGGGCGAATTGCGCGTGGGCCTGATCCACGGGCGCATGAAGCCGGCGGAGAAGGCCACGGTGATGGAGGCCTTCAAGGAAGGCCTGCTGCAACTGCTGGTGGCGACCACGGTGATCGAGGTCGGCGTGGACGTGCCCAACGCCAGCCTGATGATCATCGAGAACCCCGAGCGCCTCGGCCTGGCCCAGCTGCACCAGCTGCGCGGGCGCGTCGGCCGCGGCAGCGCGGCGAGCCACTGCGTGCTGCTCTACCACCCGCCGCTGTCGCAGATCGGCCGCGAGCGCCTGGCGATCATGCGCGAGACCTGCGACGGCTTCGTCATCGCCGAGCGCGACCTAGAACTGCGCGGCCCCGGCGAGATGCTCGGGACGCGGCAGACCGGTCTGCTACAGTTCAAGGTCGCGGACCTGATGCGCGACGCCGACCTGCTGCCGGCGGTGCGCGACGCCGCCCAGGCTCTGCTGGCGCGCTGGCCGCAGCACGTCGGCCCGCTGCTGGAGCGTTGGCTCCGACATGGCCAGCAATACGGTCAAGTGTGACCTGCTTCAATTTCACCGGTCGGATGACTGGCCAGTCACGAATAGCCGCTGGGTATACTCCCGGCTGCAGTTGCTAACCGGATCACAAAGCCCATGAGCGAAGCCGCACTCGCCGAAGCCCTCCCCGCCCCATCGGTCATCCTCCAGCTGCTCGGCCGCCTCGGCGTGCCCTGCCGCGAACTGCCCGACGACGACCAGCTGCCCAGCGCCCGCCGCGTGCAGGCGAGCCTGCTGGAAGACTCGGTGGGCACCCTGCTGGTGCTCTTCCCGCAGAACCAGCTGCTGGACCTCAACCGCCTGACCGAGCTGACCGGGCGCAAGCTGCTGGCGATCAAGCCGGAGCGCCTGGAGCGCATGCTCGGCAAGCACCAGCTCAGCCGCCTGCCGGCGCTGCCGCCGCTGACCAGCTCGCCCTGCCTGTACGACGAGCGCCTGCTGCAGGAGCCGCAGCTGCTGATCGAATCCGGCAACCCCGGCACCCTGCTGGAGATCGCCACCGGCGACTTCCGCCAGGTGCTGGAGAAGGCCAGCGCGGCGCGCTTCGGCGTGCCCCTGGAGCAGATCCGGCCGAACCTCGACCGCCCCAACGACGATCGCGCCGAGATCACCCAGGCGGTGCAGGCCTTCACCGCGCGGCGCATCCAGCAGCGCCTGGAAGAGACCATCGAGATCCCGCCGCTGCCCAAGACCGCGCAGAAGATCATCAAGCTGCGGGTGGACCCCAACGCCACCGTGGACGACATCACCGGCGTGGTCGAGACCGACCCGGCGCTGGCCGCCCAGGTGGTCAGTTGGGCCGCCTCGCCCTACTACGCCGCGCCCGGCAAGATCCGCTCGGTGGAAGACGCCATCGTCCGCGTGCTGGGTTTCGACCTGGTGATCAACCTGGCCCTCGGCCTGGCCCTGGGCAAGACCCTGAGCCTGCCCAAGGACCAGCCGCAGCACGCCACGCCCTACTGGCAGCAGGCGATCTACACCGCCGCGGTGATCGAGGGCCTGACCCGCGCCGTGCCCCGCGCCGAGCGCCCGGAAGCCGGCCTGACCTACCTCGGCGGGCTGCTGCACAGCATCGGCTACCTGGTCCTGGCGCACATCTTCCCGCCGCACTTCTCGCTGATCTGCCGCCACCTGGAGGTCAACCCGCACGTGCCGCACAACCTCGTCGAGCAGCACCTGCTGGGCATCACCCGCGAGCAGATCGGCGCCTGGCTGATGCGCGCCTGGGACATGCCCGAAGAGATCTACACCGCGCTGCGCTTCCAGCACGACCCGGACTACGCCGGCCCCAATGCCGCCTACGCCAACCTGGTGTGCCTGGCCACCCGCCTGCTGCGCCAGAACGGCATCGGCAGCGGCCCGCAGCAGGGCGTGCCGCAAGCCCTGCTCGACCGCCTGGACATCCCCCGGGAAAGGGCCGAGGACGCGGTGCGCAAGGTACTGGACGCCGAAGCCGTGCTGCGCGAGCTGGCCTCGCAGATGAACAGCCCGCACTGATCTGGCTGCGGGCAGACCTGTAGGAGCGGGCCCTCCGGCAAACACAAGACCCGTAGGATGGCGTTGAGCGAAGCGATACCCATCGCCACGACCGCATGGGTTTCGCCAAGGCTCAACCCATCCTACGAAAAGCGCCTTGGCGCAGCCGGCAAGACAGGGAATGCCGCGGGTGGCGCAGCGTAGGAGCGGATCTCATCCGCGATCCGCGCCGATATGTCCGGCTATCGCGGACAAGGTCCGCTCCTACAAGGAGAATGCCATGCATCCCAGCGAACTGTAGGAGCGGGCCCTGCCCGCGATTTCGCGCGCAGGGCGCGCTCCTACATGGGGACGGTGTGGGTGGCGCAGCGTAGGAGCGGATCTCATCCGCGAATCGCGCAGATATGTCCGTCCGGCTATCGCGGACAAGGTCCGCTCCTACATGAGGAATGCCGTGCCTCGCGGGACAAGGGCAGCCTCAGGCCGCTTCCTTCTCCACCGCCTTGGCCGCGGCCTTCTTCTTCGGCTTGAGGTACTTCACCAGGCCCTGGAACCAGATCACCAGCGCCGGGTTGCCCTGGATCTGGATGTCCTTGCTCTGGATGCCCTGCATGAAGGCCAGTTGCGGGTTCTTCGAGGTGAGGGTGGCGAAGCCGTAGGCGCTGTCGCGGAAGCCGATGGCGAAGGCCGGCTGCGGGTGCACGCCGCGGCGGGCGCTGACGCGTTGGTCGCGGACGATGTAGTGGCGGGCGACCTTGCCGTCCAGGCTGTGCAGCTGGAACACCAGGTCCTTGCCTTCGAGCTGCTGGCGGAAGGCCGGGTTGTCGCGCGAGGACTTGGCCATCATACGGCCGAGGAACCACAACAGAAGACGGAATTTCATGCACAGACCTCGGCGTTCGAGACAAATGACTGCGCATTGTAGCGATTAGCCGAAAGGACTACATCCGTACTTTCGAAGGGAAATGTAACTGCGGGAGTAGCCCGGAGCCGCTCTGGCTCCGGGGCTGGGAACAGCCTTAGTTGACGGCGTCCTTCAGGGCCTTGCCCGGCTTGAAGGCAACGGTGTTGCTGGCCTTGATCTTCACCGGCTGGCCGGTCTGCGGGTTCTTGCCGGTGCGGGCGCCACGGTGGCGCTGGATGAAGGTGCCGAAACCAACGAGGGTGACGCTGTCTTTGCGGTTCAGCGCGCCGGTGATCTCATCCAGCAGCGCGTTCAGCACCTTGTTGGCTTGTTCTTTGGTGAGGTCGGCCTTCTCGGCGATCGCGGCGGCGAGTTCTGGTTTACGCATAGATGCCTCTTTGACGGTTTGTTGTTTTTGTGTCCGTGCTGTCTTCCCAACAGCGCCTAAGGCACCGCGGCCCAGGCCCTACAGGCTCTAGGCTGCGGCAGACGGGGGGAGGATGGCACGCCGCAGGCTGGTACGCCAGTATCGTCTGACAATTTGCGGATACATTCCCACGACAGAAGCGCCATAACCGAGGACTTTCAAGCCAGAAGTGCCGGCAACTCCTTGTTCAGCGAGAGTTTTTCGCTGACCGCCGCGCCGGTCAGGGCGTATCCGAGCAAGCGACCGGCGGTATCCCGGCACAGCACCTTGAGGTCCGCGCCAGAGCCTTCCACGAGCCATTGGCCATCGCTGCCGCGGGGCGGCGGCGAGACCACCAGCGGGCACACCGGGGTCTTCACGGTGACCGGCATGGGGCCGTAGGACACCGCTGTCGGCTTGCCCGCCAGGGTCTGGGCCAGGGCGCGGGCGCAGCTCATCAGCGGCATCACGTACAGCAGGTTGAGGCCGTCGACCTCGGCGCAGTCGCCCAGGGCGTAGATGTTGGCGTGGGAGGTGCGCAGCTCGCGGTTCACCACCACGCCGCGGTTGACCTCCAGGCCCGACTCGGCGGCCAGGTCGATGCGCGGGCGCAGGCCGACGGCCGAGACCACCAGGTCGCAGGGGATCACCTGGCCATCCGACAGGTGCGCCTCCAGGCTCTCACCGGCGCGCTCCAGGCGGTTGAGCACCGGACCCAGGTGGAAGCGCACGCCCAGGCCTTCCAGGCCGGCCTGCACGGCCGCCGCGGCGGCGGGGTGCAGTAGGCCGGGCATGACCTGCTCGCAGGGGGCGACCACGTCGACCTGGTAGCCGCCGGCGGACAGGTCGTTGGCGAACTCGCAGCCGATCAGGCCGGCGCCCAGCAGCAGCACGCGGCGCTTGCCGGCGGCCGCGGCGCGGAAGCGCGCGTAGTCCTCCAGGTCGTTGATCGGGAAGATGGCGTCCAGGGCATCGCCCTGCACCGGCACGCGGATCGTCTCGGCGCCCCAGGCCAGCACCAGGTCGCGGTACTCGACCTGTTCCTCGCCGATCCAGATGCGCTTGTGCCCCGGGTCGATGCCGGTGACGCGGGTGTGGGTGAGGATGCGCGCCTTCAGTTGCTCGGCCATGGCGCCCGGCTCGGCCATGGCCAGGCCGTCGGCGTCCTTGTCCTTGGAGAAGCCGGTGGAGAGCATCGGCTTGGAGTAGGAGCGGCCGTCGTCGGCGGTGATCAGCAGCAGCGGGGTCTGCGCATCCAGCTTGCGCCATTCGCGCGCCAGGTTGTAGCCGGCCAGGCCGGTGCCGATGATCACCAGCGGTGCGTTCTCGCTCATTGGATTCTCCACATCGAACGGGACCGAGCGGCTTGGCCGGCTCGGTGGAATTCAGGGTTTCGCGGGGCCTGTCAGGCGATCTCGATCATCTCGAAGTCGATCTTGCCCACGCCGCAGTCGGGGCAGACCCAGTCGGCGGGAATGTCTTCCCAGCGGGTACCGGGGGCGATGCCCTCCTCGGGCAGGCCGAGGGCCTCGTCGTAGATGAAGCCACAGACCACGCATTGCCATTTGCGCATCGTCGAACCTCCTGCGGGTTGCCAGGGCAACCTAGCGCACTTTTCCGCCCCCCGCCAAGGGCAGGGTTGCCGGCGCCCGGCGGCAGCCCGGCCAAGCGCGCGAAGCGCTCAAGCACGGGGCCGGACACGAAAACGGCGGCCACTGGCCGCCGCTCGCAGGGATGCCGGGACGGCTCAGCCGATCTCGATCATCTCGAAGTCCAGCTTGCCGACGCCGCAGTCCGGGCACAGCCAGTCCTCGGGCACGTCTTCCCAGCGGGTACCCGCTGCGATGCCTTCTTCCGGCCAGCCTTGGGATTCGTCATAGATGAGTCCGCAGACTACGCATTGCCACTTTTTCATTGTCTACCCCTCGGGCGGGTTACCACGGTTGCGGCCGCACGCTAACGCAATTCCCGGCGTGCGCCAAGACGCCATCGGGCGGTTGGGCGGGCGTTGGGGGCCAACCAAAGATGGGTGGTGCGTGGGTGGGGGTTGGCTTGCTCGCGAACGGTGTTCTGCCGGCTGGGATCGGTGCGCGTCCGGAAGAGCCCCTCTCCCCAGCCCTCTCCCTGAAGGGAGAGGGGGCTAGCCCGTGCCGAGAGAAGGAATGGTTTCAGCCGGAAACTGCAGAGCTGCCGGCTGACTCTGAAATATCCGAGCACGCCGAACGGTCCCCTCTCCCTTCAGGGAGAGGGTTAGGGAGAGGGAGCGGAGTCACAGCAGGACACCGAAGCCTCAGGTGAGCACCGTTCGCGAGCAAGCTCGCTCCTACAGGGGCAGCCTCAGTGCTACGCCTTGTACCGCAAGCGCCAGGCATGCAGCAGCGGCTCGGTATAGCCACTGGGCTGCTCGCGGCCCTTGAACACCAGGTCGCTGGCCGCCTGGAAGGCCGCCGAACCCTGGTAGTCCGCAGCCATCGGGCGGTAGGCCGGATCCCCCGCATTCTGCTGGTCGACCACCTTGGCCATGCGCTCCAGGGTTTCGCGCACCTGAGCCTCGCCGACCACGCCGTGGTGCAGCCAGTTGGCGATGTGCTGGCTGGAGATGCGCAGCGTTGCGCGGTCTTCCATCAGGCCGACGTCATGGATGTCCGGCACCTTGGAGCAGCCCACACCCTGTTCAACCCAGCGCACCACGTAGCCGAGGATGCCCTGGCAGTTGTTGTCCAGCTCTTCCTGGCGCGCCTCGGCGCTCCAGTCGGCGGACGCGGCCACTGGAATCGTCAGCAGGTCGTCGAGCAGTTCGTCGCGCACGCTGGCCAGGTCGACCTTCTGCAGCTCGCCCTGTACCGCCTGCACGTCCACCTGGTGGTAGTGCAGCGCGTGCAGGGTGGCGGCGGTGGGCGACGGCACCCAGGCGGTGGTGGCGCCGGATTTCGGGTGGCCGATCTTCTGTTCCAGCATGGCCGCCATCAGGTCCGGCATGGCCCACATGCCCTTGCCGATCTGCGCGCGGCCGCGCAGGCCGCAGGCCAGGCCGACCAGCACGTTGTTGCGCTCGTAGGCGGCGATCCACTTGGTGCCCTTCATGTCGCCCTTGCGCAGCATCGGGCCGGCTTCCATGGCGCTGTGCATCTCGTCGCCGGTGCGGTCGAGGAAGCCGGTGTTGATGAACACCACCCGCGCCGCGGCGGCGCCGATGCAGGCCTGGAGGTTGACGCTGGTGCGCCGCTCCTCGTCCATGATGCCCATCTTCAGGGTGTTGCGCGGCAGGCCGAGGGCGTCCTCGACACGGCCGAACAGTTCGTCGGCGAAGGCCACTTCGGCGGGGCCGTGCATCTTCGGCTTGACGATGTAGACGCTGCCGGTGCGCGAGTTGCCCTTGCGCTGCAGGTCGTGGATGGCGACCAGGCCGGTGAGCACCGCATCCATGATGCCTTCGGGGATTTCCGCGCCGCTCTCGTCGAGGATCGCCGGGGTGGTCATCAGGTGGCCGACGTTGCGGATGAACAGCAGCGAGCGGCCGTGCAGGGTCAGGCTGGAACCGTCGGCGGCGGTGTACTGGCGGTCCGGGCTCATGCGCCGGACGAAGCTCTGGCCACCCTTCTCCACCGCTTCGCTGAGGTCACCCTTCATCAGGCCCAGCAGGTTGCGGTAGACCAGGGTCTTGTCCTCGGCATCCACCGCGGCCACCGAGTCCTCGCAGTCGAGGATGGTGCTCAGCGCGGCCTCGACCAGCACGTCCTTCACCCCGGCGGCGTCGGTCTGGCCGATGGGGCTGGTGGGGTCGATCTGGATCTCGAAGTGCAGGCCGTTGTTCTTCAGCAGCACGGCCTTGGGCGACAGCGGCTCGCCCTGGTAGCCGACGAATTTCGCCGGCTCGGCCAGGCCGCTGACGCTGCCGTCCTCCAGGGTCACGCGCAGTTGGCCCTGCTCGATGCGGTAGGCGCTGGCGTCGGCGTGGCTGCCCTGGGCCAGGGGCGCGGCCTGGTCGAGGAAGGCGCGGGCGAAGGCGATGACCTTCTCGCCGCGGCGCGGGTTGTAGCCCTTGCCCTTCTCGGCGCCGTCGTCTTCGCTGATGGCGTCGGTGCCGTAGAGCGCGTCGTACAGCGAGCCCCAGCGGGCGTTGGCGGCGTTCAGCGCGTAGCGGGCGTTCATCACCGGCACCACCAGCTGCGGGCCGGCCTGCCGGGTGATCTCGCTGTCGACGTTGGCGGTGCTGGCCTGCACGGCGGCGGGCGCCGGCAGCAGGTAGCCGATGGATTCGAGGAAGGCGCGGTAGGCCGGCATGTCCTGGATCGGGCCCGGGTGGGCGCGGTGCCAGTTGTCCAACTCGGTCTGCAGGCGGTCGCGCTCGGCGAGCAGCGCGCGGTTCTTCGGCGCCAGCTCGTGGACCAGGGCGTCGAAGCCCTTCCAGAAGGCCTCGGCCTGCACGCCGGTGCCCGGCAGGGCTTCTTCCTCGATGAAGCGTTGCAGCACGTCGGCGACCTGCAGGCGCTGGCGGGTGATTCGTTGGGTCATCGCAAGGTTCTCCTGTGTTTCGTCGAGTGCTTAGAGCGCGGCCACGCCGGCCTTGGCCACCTGGGCATCCTGCGCGGCCTGCACGCCGGAGACACCCACCGCGCCGATCACCTGGCCGTCGTGGATGACCGGCACGCCGCCTTCCAGGGTGCCCTGCAGCACGGGGGCGGAGAGGAAGGCGGTGCGGCCGTTGTTGATCATTTCTTCGTACAGGCGCGTTTCGCGGCGGCCCAGGGCGGCGCTGCGGGCCTTCTCGGTGGCGATGTAGGCGCCGACCGGCGCGCAGCCATCCAGGCGCTCCAGGGCCAGCGGGTGGCCGCCATCGTCCACCACTACGATGGCCACCGCCCATTGGTTGGCCTGGGCCTCGGCGCGGGCGGCGGCGAGGATGCGGGTGACTTCTTGCTGGGTGAGTACGGCTTTGCTTTGCATGGCGTCAGTTTCCGGTGCTGAGGGCGTGGTCGACCAGTTCGATCCAGTGCCGGACGGGGGTGCGCCCGGCGCCGTCGAGGTGGGTCTGGCAGCCGATGTTGGCGGTAGCGATCAGGTCGGGCCGACCGCTTTCCAGGGCGTCCAGCTTGTTGTCGCGCAGCTTGTGCGAGAGCTCCGGCTGGGTCAGTGAATAGGTGCCGGCCGAGCCGCAGCAGAGGTGGCTGTCGGGCACCGCGGTGAGGTTGAAGCCCAGGCGCTTGAGCACCGCCTCGACGGCGCCGCCGAGCTTCTGCGCGTGCTGCAGGGTGCAGGGGCAGTGGAAGGCGAGGGTCTGGTCGCAGTTCAGGCCGAGGCTTTCCAGCGGTTCGGCGCGGATCACTTCCACCAGGTCCTTGGCCAGTTCGCTGACACGCCTGGCCTTGGCCGCGTACTGCGGGTCGTCGCGCAGCAGGTAGCCGTATTCCTTGACGAAGGCGCCGCAGCCGCTGGCGGTCTGCACGATGGCCTCGGCGCCGTTGTCGATGGCCGGCCACCAGGCGTCGATGTTGCGCCGGGCGCGGTCGAGGCCGGTGTCCTGGGCGTTGAGGTGGTAGTCCACGGCGCCGCAGCAGCCGGCCTGGGCCGCCGCGGTGATGCTGATGCCGAGGCGGTCCAGCACCCGCGCGGTGGCCGAATTGGTGTTGGGCGACAGCGCCGGCTGCACGCAGCCTTCGAGCATCAGCACGCGGCGCTTGTGGCGCTGGGCCGGGCGCACGCCGGCCGGGGCGATGGCCCGCGGCAGGTGGCTGCGCAGGGCCACGGGAAGGATCGGCCGCAACGCCTCGCCGGTGTTCACCAGCGCCTTGAACAGCGCCGGGCGTGGCACTATGGCGCGCAGGCCGCCGCGCAGCAGGCGCTCGCCCAGCGGCCGCGGCACGCGCACTTCGATGGCGGCGCGGCCGATGTCCAGCAGCTTGTGGTACTCCACCCCGGAGGGGCAGGTGGTTTCGCAGTTGCGGCAGGTCAGGCAGCGGTCCAGGTGCTCCTGGGTCTTCTCGCTGACCTGGTCCTGTTCGAGGAATTGCTTGATCAGGTAGATGCGCCCGCGCGGGCCGTCCAGTTCGTCGCCCAGCTCCTGGTAGGTCGGGCAGGTGGCGTTGCAGAAGCCGCAGTGCACGCAACTGCGCAGGATGCGTTCGGCTTCCTCGGCGTGGGCCAGGCGTTTGGCCGCTTCGCTCAGGTTGGTCTGCATAGGTCTATCCGCGTCAGAAGTCGGCGTACATGCGCCCGGGGTTGAAGATGCCCTGCGGGTCGAGCTGGCGCTTCAGCGAGCGGTGCAGCTTGAGCAGGGGCGCCGGCAGCGGGTGCAGCGGCTCGTCGACGTGGCCCGGGGTGAAGCAGCTGGCGTGGCCGCCGACGGCGCTCACGGCCTGGCGGATTTCCGCGGCGTTGGCCTCGGACTTCAGCCAGCGCTGCGCGCCGCCCCAGTCCAGCAGCTGCTCGCCGGGCAGCGCCAGCGGCGCGCTGAGCGCCGGCAGCGACAGGCGCCAGAGCGGCCGCGGGTCGCGGAAGAAGTCCAGGCGCTGTTCGCGCAGGTCGTCCCACCAGGCGTCGTCCAGGGCGTCGCCGCCGATGCGGTCGCAGGCGGCGCGCACCGAGCCTTCGTTGCCCTCGAAGCGCAGGAACAGGTGCTCGCCGTCGTGGGCGGCGGCGCTCAGCGGCAGCGGCTGCTGGCCCCATTCGCCGAGGCGCAGCAGGGCGCGCTCAAGGGGGATTGCCTGGCGCAGGCTGATGCGGCAGCGCGGCTTGGGCAGGACCTTGAACGAGGCCTCGGTGATCACGCCCAGGCAACCGAAGCTGCCGGCCAGCAGGCGCGACAGGTCGTAGCCGGCGACGTTCTTCATCACCTCGCCGCCGAAGCGCAGGTGGGTGCCCAGGCCACTGATCAGCCGGGTGCCGAGGACGAAGTCGCGCACCGCGCCAGCCCAGGGCCGGCGCGGGCCGGACAGCCCGGCGGCGAGCATGCCGCCGACCGTGGCGTTTTCCGTGAAGCAGGGCGCCTCGCAGGCGAGCATCTGCCCGGCGCTGTCCAGCGCGGCGTTCAGCTCGCGCAGCGGGGTGCCGGCGCGGGCGGTGATCACCAGTTCGGTGGGGTCGTAGGAGACGATGCCGGTGTGCCCGGCCACGTCCAGCGGGCGGGCCTCCACCCAGCGGCCGAGGAAGGCCTTGCTGGAGCCGCCGCGGATGGCCAGGGCGGTCTTTTCCGCCAGGGCCTGGCGCACCTGTTCGAGCAGCTCGGCGCTGCGGTCGTGGCCGGTCCGGGGGTCGAAGTGCTGTTTGTCCATCAGAAGCGCTCCAGTTCCGGGAACGGCAGTTGGCCGTGGTGGATGTGCATGGCGCCGAACTCGGCGCAGCGGTGCAGGGTCGGGATGTTCTTGCCCGGGTTGAGCAGGCCCTGCGGGTCGAAGGCGGCCTTCACGGCGTGGAACAGGGTCAGCTCGTCGCTGTTGAACTGGGCGCACATCTGGTTGATCTTCTCGCGGCCCACGCCGTGCTCGCCGGTGATGCTGCCGCCCACCGCCACGCAGAGTTCGAGGATCTTCCCGCCCAGGGCTTCGGCGCGTTCCAGTTCGCCGGGGACGTTGGCATCGAAGAGGATCAGCGGGTGCATGTTGCCGTCGCCGGCGTGGAACACGTTGGCCACCCGCAGGCCGTACTCGTCGGACAGCTCGGCGATGCCGTTGAGCACCCGCGGCAGCTCGCGGCGCGGGATGGTGCCGTCCATGCAGTAGTAGTCCGGCGAGATGCGCCCCACCGCCGGGAAGGCGTTCTTGCGCCCGGCCCAGAACTTGGCGCGCTCCTCCTCGTCGCGGGCCAGGCGCACGTCGGTGGCGCCGGCCTTGCGCAGCACGGCGTCGACCAACGCACAGTCCTCGTGCACGTCGGACTCCACGCCGTCCAGCTCGCACAGCAGGATGGCCGCGGCGTCCACCGGGTAGCCGGCGTGGATGAAGTCCTCGGCGGCGCGGATCGACAGGTTGTCCATCATCTCCAGGCCGCCGGGGATGATGCCCTCGGCGATGATGTCGCCCACCGCGCGGCCGGCCTTCTCGACATCGTCGAAGCTGGCCATCAGCACCTTGGCCACCTGCGGCTTGGGCAGCAGCTTGACGGTCACCTCGACCACCACGCCGAGCATGCCCTCGGAGCCGGTGAACAGCGCCAGCAGGTCGAAGCCGGGGCTGTCGAGGGCGTCGGAGCCGAGGGTCAGGCGCTCGCCGTCGACGGTGAGGATTTCCACCTTGAGCAGGTTGTGCACGGTCAGCCCGTACTTCAGGCAGTGCACGCCGCCGGCGTTCTCGGCGACGTTGCCGCCGATGGAACAGGCGATCTGCGACGACGGGTCCGGCGCGTAGTACAGGCCGTGGGGCGCGGCGGCCAGGGAGATGGCCAGGTTGCGCACGCCGGGCTGCACGCGGGCGTAGCGGCCTTCGGGGTTCACTTCGAGGATGCGCTTGAAGCGCGCCATCACCAGCAGCACGCCCTGCTCCAGCGGCAGCGCGCCGCCGGACAGCCCGGTGCCGGCGCCGCGGGCGACCACCGGCACCTGCATGCGGTGGCACAGGCGCAGCAGGCTCTGCACCTGCTCGACGTGTTCGGGCAGCACCACCAGCATCGGCGTGCTGCGGTAGGCGGAGAGGCCGTCGCACTCGTAGGGGCGCAGGTCCTCGGCCTCGTGGAGGATCTCCAGGTCCGGCAGCGCGGCGCGCAGTTCGGCGAGCAGCGCGGCCTTGTCCACCTTCGGCAGTGCGCCGTCGAGGCGCTCATCGTAGAGGATGTTCATCGGGTCTCACACGGTGGTTTTTCTTATGGGTGGCGCCGCCCGGCGGGCCGGGCGGCTGCTGGACTGACGGGTCTCAGGTCGGCGCAGACTGGACCGCCGGGCGGGGCTGCGTCCAGTTGCCGCAGCACTGGTCCTACCAGTTTAGCCCTTGGACTTTCGGCCAAGATGCCGCTCAGCGGCCTTATCAAAGCGCTCCGGGTGTTCTACAGTGGCGCCAGACATTCGAACTGGTAGGACCAGTTGGAGGACGAATGGAAGGCGAAAGCACGGCCACCCGCGCCCGGGTGGCCGACCAGGTGGCCGAGCGCATCGAGCGGCTGATCGTCGACGGCGTGCTCAAGGTCGGCCAGGCGCTGCCCTCGGAACGGCGCCTGGTGGACAAGCTCGGCTGCTCGCGCTCGGCGCTGCGAGAGGGCCTGCGCATCCTCCGCGGGCGCGGCATCATCGACACCGAGCAGGGCCGCGGCTCCTTCGTCGCCGACCTCAGCCGGGCCAACGACGCCACGCCGCTGATGCATCTGTTCGCCTCGCAGCCGCGCACCCTCTACGACCTGCTGGAGGTGCGCGCCCTGCTGGAGGGCGAATCCGCGCGCCTGGCCGCGCTGCGCGCCACTGACGCCGACCTGATCCTGCTCAAGCGCCGCTACGAGGAAATGCTCCTGGCGCAGAGCGAGACGCCGCCGCCGGACCCGCGCGAACACGCCCGCCGCGACCACGCCTTCCACCGCGCCATCAGCGAGGCCTCGCACAACCCGGTGCTGGTGCACACCCTGCAGTCGCTCAGCGAACTGATGCTCAGCACCGTGTTCGCCTCGGTGAACAACCTCTACCACCGGCCGGTGCAGAAGCGGCAGATCGACCGCCAGCACACGCGCCTGTACAACGCCATCGTCGAACGCCTGCCGGACCAGGCCCAGCGCGCCGCCCGCGAACATATCCACAGCATCCGCGACAACCTGCGCGAGATCGAGCAGGAGGAGCAGCGCCTGGTCCGCGCCACCATGCGCCTGCAGGGCTGGGAATGAGCCGCGGGCGGCGCTCGGGGCGATAGGTCGCAGGCTAACGATCGGCGTTCCGTGGTACCCTGCGGCGGTCCTACGTCAGCGTTGAATTCCCGTGTCCGACCTTTCCGTACCTCTGCCGAACTGGCTCAACGAAGACCAGTTGCCGGCCAACGTCGAGCCCGCCGTGCACGACTGGCTGTTCGACCAGGGCTCCCTGACCCGCCGCCTCACCGCCCTCGCCGAAGGCGCCTTCAGCGTCGAACCGCTGGCCGAGGGCTGGCAGGTGCTGCGCGACGACGAATGCAAGGCGCTGGGCGTGCCCAGCCACAGCCAGGGCTGGGTGCGCGAGGTCTACCTGCGCGGCCACGGCCAGCCGTGGGTCTTCGCCCGCAGCGTGGCGCCGCGCTCGGCCCTGGAGGCCTCGGGCTTCGACCTGGCGCAGCTCGGCAGCCGCTCCCTGGGCGAGCTGCTGTTCAGCGACAGCGCCTTCCGCCGCGACGTCATCGAGGTGTGCCTGTACCCCGCGCCCTTCCTGCCTTTGGAGGTGCGCCGCGCGCTGCTCTGGGGCCGCCGCTCGTGCTTCCGCCGCGAGCGCCTGGGCGTGCTGGTGGCCGAGGTGTTCCTGCCGCGCCTGTGGCGCGCCGCCGGAGTCGAGGCCGTATAATCCCTCCGGTCGACCGCCGGAGCCCGCCATGTTCGCCGCCCTGATCAAACCCCTCGCCCGCCTGCACCCCCGCGCCTGGGACTTCATCCTGCTGACGCGCATGGACAAGCCCATCGGCATCTACCTGCTGCTGTGGCCGACGCTGTGGGCGCTGTGGATGGCCAGCGGCGGCCTGCCCAGCCTGAAGAACCTGGTGATCTTCGTCCTCGGCACCGTGCTGATGCGCGCCGCCGGCTGCGTGATCAACGACTTCGCCGACCGCGACTTCGACGGCCACGTGGCGCGCACCAAGGCGCGCCCCCTGGCCACCGGCAAGATCAGCGTGAGCGAGGCCTGGATCGCCTTCTTCACCCTGCTGGCCAGCAGCTTCGTGCTGGTGCTGTGCACCAACGAGCAGACCATCTGGCTGTCCTTCGGCGGCGCCGCCATCGCCGCGCTCTACCCCTTCATGAAGCGCTACACCTACTACCCGCAGGTGGTGCTGGGCGCGGCCTTCTCCTGGGGCATCCCCATGGCCTTCACCGCCGCCAGCGGCACCCTGCCGGCCGCGGCCTGGCTGCTGTTCTTCGCCAACGTGCTGTGGACGGTGGCCTACGACACCTACTACGCCATGACCGACCGCGAGGACGACCTGAAGATCGGGGTGAAATCCACCGCCATCCTCTTCGGCGACGCCGACCGGGTGATCAACCTGACGCTGCAGGGCCTGATGCTCCTGCTGCTGGTGCTGGCCGCCGGCAAGCTGCACATGGGCCTGTGGTTCTACGCCGGCCTGGTGGTGGCCGCCGGCTGCTTCGCCTGGGAATTCCACTCCACCCGCGACCGCGACCCGCAGGCCTGCTTCAAGGCCTTCCTGCACAACCACTGGGCGGGCCTGGCGATCTTCGTCGGCACGGTGGTGGATTACGCGCTGCGCTGATCCGGGCGCCTACCCTGCGGGCAAGAAACGGCTCCCTGTAGGAGCGCACCCTGCGCGCGAATCGCGGGCAGGGCCCGCTCCTACACGGATCCCCTCCGTATCACGGCTTGGCGATGTGCCAGGCGTTCATCTTGCCGTCGCCCTTCACTTCGCCCGCGGCCTTGTCCTGGACGAAGGTGTACAGCGGCTTGCCCTTGTAGGCCCACTGCTGGGTGCCGTCGTCGCGGGTGATCACGCTCCAGTCGCCGCTGGCCATGGCGCCGGTCTCGGCGGCCAGGGGCGGCCAGTTCTGCGCGCACTTGTCGTTGCACACCGACTTGCCGCCGCTGTCCTTGTCGAAGGTGTACAGCGTCATGCCCTTGGCATCGACCAGCATGCCGTTCTTGGTCATCGCCGGTTCCGTCGCCTGCGCGGCCAGGGCCGGCAGCGCCAGGCCCAGGGCCAGCGCCAGGTGTTTGCAGTTCATCGTGAATCTCCTCTTCTGAGGTAGGACTCGCAAGGAAGGCGCGGCGGGAACGGCGGCAGGTCGGGCAGGCCGTCACAACGGCCCCGGTGGCGCGCATGGGGCCGCCCGGAACAGGGCGGTCACGACAGCATAGTAGAGCGCCCCGTTCCCCGCCGGGCGCCTGCCTCGGCTAACATGCCCGCGTCACATCGCTGTAATAATTCCGTTATCTAATGCGGCGCAGTACAGAATTCCCGAGGCAAGACCATGGTTGGCAAGACAATCCTCATCGTTGACGACGAAGCGCCGATCCGCGAGATGATCGCCGTGGCCCTGGAGATGGCCGGCTACGAATGCCTGGAGGCGGAGAACGCCCAGCAGGCCCACGCCACCATCGTCGACCGCAAGCCGGACCTGATCCTGCTCGACTGGATGCTGCCGGGCACCTCCGGCATCGAGCTGGCGCGGCGCCTGAAGCGCGACGAGATGACCCAGGGCATCCCGATCATCATGCTCACCGCCAAGGGCGAGGAGGACAACAAGATCCAGGGCCTGGAAGTCGGCGCCGACGACTACATCACCAAGCCCTTCTCGCCGCGCGAGCTGGTGGCCCGCCTGAAGGCCGTGCTGCGCCGCACCGGCGCCGGCGACAGCGAGACGCCGATCGAGGTCGGCGGCCTGCTGCTCGACCCCATCAGCCACCGCGTCACCATCGACGGCAAGCCGGCCGAGATGGGCCCCACCGAATACCGCCTGCTGCAGTTCTTCATGACCCACCAGGAGCGCGCCTACACCCGCGGCCAGTTGCTGGACCAGGTGTGGGGCGGCAACGTCTACGTGGAGGAACGCACCGTCGACGTGCACATCCGCCGCCTGCGCAAGGCCCTGGGCGAGGTCTACGAGAACCTGGTGCAGACGGTCCGCGGAACCGGCTATCGTTTCTCCACCAAGAGCTGACCGCGCCCCCGCGCCTGATATTCACAAGGAAAGGACCTGGTGAACCAAGACTGGCGTGGCGCCCTGATCCGCCATCTGCTGTTGTTGATAGTCGCCGCCGCGCTGATCGGCGCGGTGAGCGGGCAATACGGTTGGGCCCTGGCAGGCTGCCTGGGCGTCTACCTCGGCTGGACCCTCTGGCAGGTGCTGCGCCTGCACAAATGGCTGAAGAACCACCGCGAGGACGAACCGCCGCCGGACGGCTACGGCCTGTGGGGCGAGGTGTTCGACAGCATCTACCACCTGCAGCGGCGCAACCAGCGCGCCCGCGGGCGCCTGCAGGCGGTGATCGACCGCATGCAGGAATCCACCGCGGCGCTGCGCGATGCGGTGGTCATGCTCGACGCCGACGGCAACCTGGAATGGTGGAACCTCGCCGCCGAACGCCTGCTCGGCCTGAAGAGCCCGCAGGACGGCGGCCAGGCGGTGACCAACCTGATCCGCAACCCGCGCTTCAAGGAATACTTCGCCCGCGGCGACTACCAGGAGCCGCTGGACATGCCCTCGCCGGTGGACGACAAGCTGCTGCTGCAGTTCCAGATCACCCTCTACGGCAACGGCGAGCACCTGATGCTGGTCCGCGACGTGACCCGCGTGCAGCGTCTGGAACAGATGCGCAAGGACTTCGTCGCCAACGTCTCCCACGAGCTGCGCACGCCGCTGACGGTGATCGCCGGCTACCTGGAGACCTTCCTCGACAACGCCGAGAACATCAACCCGCGCTGGGCCCGCGCCCTGCAGCAGATGCAGCAGCAGGCCGCGCGCATGCAGGGCCTGCTCAACGATCTGCTGCTGCTGGCCAAGCTGGAAGCCACCGACTACCCGGCGGACAACAAGCCGGTGGCGGTAGACCTGATGCTGCTGGCCATCCGCAACGACGCCCAGGCGCTGTCCGGCGCCCGCGAGCACCGCATCAGCCTGGAGGCCGACCCCAGGGTGAAGCTCAAGGGCAGCGAGGCCGAGCTGCGCAGCGCCTTCTCCAACCTGGTGTTCAACGCGGTCAAGTACACCCCCGAGGGCGGCGAGATCCGCATCCGCTGGTGGGGCGACGAGCAGGGCGCGCACCTGTCGGTGCAGGACAGCGGCATCGGCATCGACCCCAAGCACCTGCCGCGCCTGACCGAGCGCTTCTACCGCGTGGACTCCAGCCGCAACGCCAGCACCGGCGGCACCGGCCTGGGCCTGGCCATCGTCAAGCACGTGCTGATCCGCCATCGCGCCACCCTGGACATCAGCAGCGTGCTGGGCAAGGGCAGCAGCTTCGTCTGCCACTTCCCGCGGCAGCAGGTCGCCTGAACCAAGGTCATCTTGCCAGCGCCGCACGCTGCCGCCATGCTTACTCGCTCATTCATCAGCCAACAGAACCATGGACCCTTCCCCCAGTAGCGAATTGCTGACCTATTTCGCCGATTTCGGCCTCGTACTCTTCGCCCTTCTCCTCGTCCTGCTCAACGGCTTCTTCGTCGCCGCCGAGTTCGCCATGGTCAAGCTGCGCGCCACCCGCGTGGAGACCATCGCCAAGCAGCACGGCTGGCGCGGCAGCATCCTGCGCAAGGTGCACAACCAGCTCGACGCCTACCTCTCCGCCTGCCAGCTGGGCATCACCCTGGCCTCCCTGGGCCTGGGCTGGGTCGGCGAGCCGGCCTTCGCCGAGCTGCTGGAGCCGCTGCTGGCCGCGGTGGGCGTGCACTCCGAGGAAATCATCCGCGGCGTGTCCTTCTTCAGCGCCTTCTTCATCATCTCCTACCTGCACATCGTGGTCGGCGAGCTGGCGCCCAAGAGCTGGGCGATCCGCAAGCCGGAGCTGCTGTCGCTGTGGACCGCGGTGCCGCTGTACCTGTTCTACTGGGCGATGTACCCGGCCATCTGGCTGCTCAACGCCAGCGCCAACACCATCCTCAAGATCGCCGGCCAGGGCGAGCCGGGGCCGCACCACGAGCACCACTACAGCCGCGAGGAACTCAAGCTGATCCTGCACTCCAGCCGCGGCCAGGACCCCAGCGACCAGGGCATGCGCGTGCTGGCCTCGGCGGTGGAACTGGGCGAGCTGGAAGTGGTGGACTGGGCCAACTCCCGCGAGGACCTGGTCTACCTGGAGCGCCACGCGCCGCTGGCCGACGTGCTGGCGACCATCCGCCGGCACAAGTACAGCCGCTACCCGGTGTTCGACGCCGAGAAGGGCGAGTTCACCGGCCTGCTGCACATCAAGGACCTGCTGCTGGAACTGGCGACCACCGACAGCCAGCCGGAAACCATCGACCTGGACGAACTGGCCCATCCGCTGGAGCTGGTGACCAAGCACATGCCGCTGTCGCGCCTGCTGGAGCAGTTCCGCCAGGGCGGCGCGCACTTCGCCCTGGTAGAGGAAGCCGACCACAAGGTGATCGGCTACCTGACCATGGAAGACGTGCTGGAAGTGCTGGTCGGCGACATCCAGGACGAGCACCGCAAGACCGAGCGCGGCATCCTCGCCTACCAGCCGGGCAAGCTGCTGGTGCGCGGCGACACCCCGCTGTTCAAGCTGGAGCGCCTGCTGGGCATCGACCTCGACCACATAGAGGCGGACACCCTCGCCGGCCTGGTCTACGAGACCCTGAAGCGCGTGCCGGAAGAGGAAGAAGTGCTGGAAGCCGAAGGCCTGCGCATCATCGTGAAGAAGATGAAGGGCCCGAAGATCGTCCTGGCCAAGGTGGTCAAGCTGGATTGAAAGCGGCGGCAAGCTGCGCCGAAGCGCTTTTCGTAGGATGGGTTGAGCTTGCGAAACCCATGCTGTTGCGGTGATGGGTATCGCTTCGCTCAACCCATCCTACGGGTGTTGTGTTTGCCGGAAGGTGTAGGAGCGGACTCCGTCCGCGATTGGGATAGCCAACGCACCGGCCTGACCAGTTGCGTTCCCCCCACAAGCCCTCTCCCATCGCCAACTAAAAAATCCCCACCCCCAGCACCTCGTTGGAAGCTCCGTCCTAGAGCTTCCACGTCCTACTCAAAGGCCACTCCCCAAAACCACTCGTCGCCCCATCGCCGCATTCGCTCTTGCCAGCGGCGCCACATGGGCATAAGTTGCACTGGTCTGACCGGTAATACCAGAACAATAACTGCGCGCCTCAGCCCTCCCCCGTGGATGCGGACGGGCGCAGACAACGGAGACCTTCAATGCTCATCCACCGCTGTTCCCGCTCGATCTTCCTGCAAGTGGTGCTCGGCCTGGCCCTCGGCGTGCTGTTCGGTGTCGGCCTGCCGGAGCTTTCGTCCCAGCTCAAGCCCCTGGGCGACGGCTTCATCAAGCTGATCAAGATGCTCATCGCGCTCATCGTGTTCTGCGTGGTGGTCAACGGCATCTCCGGCGCCGGCGACCTGAAGAAGGTCGGACGCATCGGCCTGAAGTCGGTGGTCTACTTCGAGATCCTCACCACCATTGCCCTGCTCCTCGGCCTGCTGGTGGCCTACGGCAGCGGCCTGGGCAACGGCGCCAACATCGACCTGAACGGCCTCTCCGCCGGCGATGCCGCGACCTACGCCGCGCACACCAAGGACATTCACGGGCCGGTGGACTTCATCATGGGGCTGATTCCCACTTCGGTGTTCAGTGCCTTCGCCAACAACGACATCCTCCAGGTGCTGGTGTTCGCCGTGCTGTTCGGCAGCGCCCTGAACCTGGTGGGCGAGCAGGCCAGCGGCGTGGCGCGGCTGGTCAACGAGTTCAGCCACGTGGTCTTCCGCATCATGGGCATGATCGTGCGCCTGGCGCCGCTGGGCGTGTTCGGCGCCGTGGCCTTCACCACCAGCCGCTACGGCCTGGAGTCGCTGAGCCACCTGGGCGCGCTGGTGCTGGTGTTCTACCTCACCTGCATCCTCTTCGTATGCCTGGTGCTGGGCACCGTGCTGCGCCTGAGCGGCGTGCGCCTGCGGCCGTTCCTGCGCTACTTCCGCGAGGAACTGCTGATCGTCCTCGGCACCGCCTCTTCCGACGCCGTGCTGCCGCAGGTGATGCGCAAGCTGGAGAACATGGGCATCCGCAGCTCCACCGTGGGCCTGGTGATCCCCACCGGCTACTCCTTCAACCTCGACGGCTTCTCCATCTACCTGACCCTGGCGGTGGTGTTCATCGCCCACGCCACCGGCACGCCGCTGGCCATCAGCGACCTGCTGACCATCCTGCTGGTGTCGCTGGTGACCTCCAAGGGCGCCCACGGCATCCCCGGCTCGGCCCTGGTGATCCTCGCCGCCACCCTCGCCGCGGTGCCGGCCATCCCCGCCGCGGGCCTGGTGCTGGTGCTCTCGGTGGACTGGTTCATGGGCATCGGCCGGGCGCTGACCAACCTGATCGGCAACTGCGTCGCCACCGTGGTCATCGCCCGCTGGGAAAACGACATCGACCTGCAACGCACACGTTCGGTACTCAACGGCGAACCCGGGGCGAACAAGACCCTGGTCGCCACGCCCGGCAAGGGCGAACTGCGCGGCTGACGACAGCCGCCGCGCGCGCCGCTCCAACAGGCGCGGCGCGCGCCTTAACTGCCTCAGGAGCAACCATGTTTTCCTCATCCAAACTGGTCAATTCAGTGGTTCAGAAACTGCTCGAGACCATCGAGCAAGGGCGCTGGGCGGCCGGCCAGATGCTGCCGGGCCAGCGCGAACTGGCCGAGCAGCTGGAAATCAGCCGGCCCAGCCTGCGCGAGGCCATCACCGTGCTGGAGACCCTCGGCGTGGTGCGCTCGCTGCCCGGCAAGGGCGTGATGGTGCTGCAGCGTGACGAAAACGCCCTGCGCGAGATCCGCGCCCCAGCCACGGCCACCCTGGAAGACGTGCTGCAACTGCGCTACGCCCTGGAACCCTTCATCGCCGGGCTGGTGGCGCAGAGCATCGACGGCGACTCCCTCGGCCGCCTGCGCCTGCTGCTGCTGGACATGCGCGAAGCGGTGGAGGACGGCCGCGCCGCCGCCGTGGTCGAGGCCTACAACAGCTTCCACCGCAAGCTGGTGGCGCTGACCTCCAACCCGATCTTCCTCAGCGTTTCGCAACAGATCGCCGGCGCCCTGGAGCAGAGCGACCACCTCATCCAGCGCAACGCCGCTCACGCCGAGGAACTGCTGGCCGAGCACGAGGCCATCGTCCGCGCCATCCGCCAGCACGACAGCGAAGGCGCCAGCCAGGCCATGCGCCAGCACATCCTCAACGAAGGCCTGCGCCTGAACCTGGCGCTGCGCGTGCCGGAAGCGGGGACCGGGCGATGAACGGCGAAACCGGCCCGCGCCGCCGCGGCCAGGCCCAGCGGATCTACGAGGACCTGCACGCCGCCATCCTCTCGCGGCGCCTGCGGCCGGCCGCGCCGCTCAGCCAGGAAACCCTCGGGCGGATCTTCCACGCCGGCCCCAGCAGCGTGCGTCGCGCCCTGCAGCGCCTGGCCCGGGAAGGCGCGGTAGAACTGGCGCCACGGCGCATCGCCAGCGTCGCCCGCGCCGATCCGCAGCGCCTGCGCCAACTGCTGGAAACCCGCCTGCTGCTGGAAAGCGACATGCTCCGGCGCCTGGCCGGAAGGCTGGACGGGCAAAACCTGGCGGAACTGCGGGAAATGCTCGCCGCCCAGCGCCGCTGCCTGGCAGCGGACGACGCGCTGGGCGCCCAGGAATGGGCCCGGAACCTGCACCTGCGCCTGGCCCAGCTGTCGGCCAATCCCCTGTTGCCCGATCTGCTGGGGCCGCTGCTGGAGCGCCTGGCCGTGAGCATTGCCCTGGGCCGCGGCCAGGCCCATACCGCGGACAGCTGCCGGCAACAGGCCGAGATGCTCGAAGCCCTGGCTGAAGGCGACGCGGAGCGCGCCTGCGCCTGCCTGGAGAATTACCTGCGCGGCGTGGGCGAACGCCTGCGCTTCGCCCCGCCGCCGACCACCGACCTGCGCGCGGCCTTCGCCGGGAAGCTGGCTATTCCTTGACCACCGCGAAGTTCGGCAGGGTGCCCACCGGCTGGGCGAAGTCGTAGGGGATGGATTCCAGCGCCAGGCCGACGTTGTGCTGCACCACGAAGTGCAGGTGCGGACCGCTGCTGTTGCCGGTGTTGCCCGAGCGCGCCAGGGGCGTGCCGACGCCGACGCGCTGGCCCTCGCTGACCAGCACCGAGCCGCGCATCAGGTGCAGGTAGACGCCCATGGTGCCGTCGTCGTGGAGGATGCGCACGAAGTTGCCGGAGGGGTTGTTGCCGCGCCCGCTCTGGGCGTTCTCCACCTTCACCACGGTGCCGCCGCGGGCGGCCACGATGGGCGTACCCTCGGGCATGGCGATGTCCAGCGCGTAGCGGCTCTTGGGGGTGAAGTGGCTGTACTTGCCGTTGGCGCCCTGGCTCAGGCGGAAGGGCCCGCCGCGCCAGGGCAGCGGATAGTCGTAGGCCACCGGTTGCAGGCGCGGGTCGCCCAGGGCGTAGCGCAGCTTGGGCTTGTACTGCATCGGCCGCGACGCGTCACGCGGGCTCAGCGTGGCCAGGCGGATGGCGCTGCGCGGCGCCAGCACCCAGCGGATCGGCTTCTCCGGCACGCCCACGGCGTTCTGCGCGGCGCTCACGCTCAGCTCCACTTCCACCGGGGCGTAGAGGTCGTTGCGCACCTGCAGGGTTTCGAAGCCGTCGTGCCTGAGCGTCTGCAGCTTCACCTGCTGCTCCAGGTGCTCGACCATGCGGTCGCGGAAGACGAACACCTGCGCACCCGCCACGGCCTTGTCCGTGTAGGTGACCACGCCATTGGCGTCGACGTACTTGTAGATGGTCACGGCCGCAGCCGGCCCCGCAGCCATCCATAGACTGCAGAGGAAGAAAAAGCGCCCTAGCATGTCGACTCTGGTTATAGGTATTCGACGCCAGCAAGACTAGCAGCCGAGACCGGCAGCGGCGAGCCGCCGGCCGTCGGGCTGTGAAGCAGGCCTCAGGCGCCGGGGACGTAGTGTTTCTGGGTGCTGCCGCGGGCGATCAGGCGCGACAGGTAGTCGAGCTTTTGCGGGTCGCGGTCGACGAAGCGCAGCAACAGCAGCAGCCACTCGCTGTCGGGCTTGGGCTCCAGCGCCGCCACCGAGTGCAGGTAGCCGTTCAGGCGCGCCACCTCGTTGTCTTCCTCCAGGTCGAGCACTGCGGTTTCCAGCACCTGCGGCAGCACCTGGCCGCGCTTCACCACCAGCTGCGCCTCCTTCAGGCTGAGCCCGCGGATCACGCAGGGCAGGCTGGCATTGGGCAGGCGCAACTGCCCCTGGCCCTTGCCCTGGGCGCCACTGCGCGCAGGCGCAGGAGCCGGCGCGGCAGCGGGGGCCGGACGGGCGGGAGCAGGAGCTGCGGCTGGAGCAGCCGGGGTACGCACCACCTCGGCCTTGCCGCCGGTGAGGGCGGCGAGGGAGTCGTTCGGCGGGCCGCTGGCCAGGCTCCGCTGCGGCGCCGAGGCCAGCAGCGCATCGAGCTTGCCGGCGCGGCTCAGGGCCTTGCGCACCTTGCTCACCAACTGGTCGTTGGAGAAGGGCTTGCCGATGTAGTCCGACACCCCGGCCTGGATGGCCTGGACCACGTTCTCCTTGTCGCCGCGGCTGGTCACCATGATGAAGGGCACGTCCTTCAACGGCGCCTGGGCGCGGCACCAGCCGAGCAGTTCGATGCCGGACATCTCCGGCATCTCCCAGTCGCAGAGGATCAGGTCGACCGCGTGGCGGGCGAGGTGCTGCTGGGCCTTGCGGCCGTTCACCGCCTCCTCGATGCGCAACCCCGGAAAATGGTCGCGCAATCCCTTCTTCACCAGGTCGCGGATGAAAGGTGCATCATCCACGACCAGAACACTGACCTTGCTCATCGTCGACTCCCTGGAACGCCAAGGCGAAGGATAGCCTCGGGCACTGGCAGGATGCCATGCCGACGTGACCGGTCGGACACATCCGTCAATCAATCCAGCGTTCGCCCTACGGTTTCCGGAGCCATCCGCAACCCGGCCAGGCATAGCAGGATGGCGCCCACCAGGTACCAGGCCGGCGCGTTCGGGCTGCCGGTGAGGTCGATCAGCCCGGCGGCGAAGAACTGCGCGAAGCCGCCGAACAGCGCGACGCCGACGCAGTAGGTGACCGACAGGCCGGTGGCGCGGATCGCCGCCGGGAACAGCTCCGGCAGGATCGCCAGGGACGCCACCATGCCGTACGTCAGCGGGATGTTGAGCAACCCCACGATCAGCAACAGCAGGCCGATGCTGGGCCATTGGTTGAGCAGCAGGAACGCCGGGTAGGTCGCCAGCAGCAGGATCGGCAGCGGCCAGAAGATCGAGCGGCGCCGGCCGATGCGGTCGCTCAAGCGCCCGGCGTGGGGCGCCAGCAGCAGCGACGGCAGGCTGCTCACCACCGCGGCCCAGGTGGCGACGCCCAGCGGCATGCCCAGCACGCTGATGGCGTGGTTGGCCAGGTAGAACTGGGTGATGTAGACCGGCACCGAAACGCCGATCACCAGCAGCACGCCGGTGACCAGCTGCCGCGGATGCCGGCACAGCAGCGCCAGGCCGCCTTCCCGCGCTTGCCGGCTGTCGCCCTGGGCGGCGGCCGGCAGGGTTTCCTCCAGGCGGTGGCGGATGTATTCGCTGACCGGGATGGCCAGGATGCCCACCGCGAAGACCGCCCGCCAGCCCCAGCTGTCCATGGCCTCGGGGCTCAGCAGGTTGCTCAGCGTCAGCACCACCAGCGCGCCCATGATGGTGCCCAGGCTCTGGCTGAACACCTGCCAGCTGCAGTAGTAGGCCCGCGAGCCCGAGCCGGCGTATTCCATCAGGATGGTGGTGGCGGTGCCCACCTGCCCGCCGACGGCGAAGCCCTGCAGCAGGCGCGCGACTATGATCACCAGCGGCCCGACCAGCCCGGCCTGGGCATAGGTCGGCGCCACGGTGAACAGCAGCGCGCCCAGGGCCATCAGCCACAGCGTCAGGCGCATGGCCGCCTTGCGCCCGGCGCGGTCGGCGTACAGGCCGATCAGC
Organism: Pseudomonas sp. PI1; assembly: GCF_000812405.1. Taxonomy (NCBI): domain Bacteria; kingdom Pseudomonadati; phylum Pseudomonadota; class Gammaproteobacteria; order Pseudomonadales; family Pseudomonadaceae; genus Pseudomonas; species Pseudomonas sp. PI1. Next base: position 10,852 of record NZ_JWMC01000041.1, on the reverse strand, counting down.
AGGCCGCCGAGCGGGCGCATGATGAAGCCGGTGCCGAACACCGCGAAGGACAGCATCAGCGAAGTCAGCGGGTTTTCCCCGAAGGGGAAGAACAGCCGCGCCATCAGCGTGGCCAGCAGGCTGTAGACGAGGAAGTCGTAGAACTCCAGGGCGTTGCCCAGGCACACCGCGGCGATGGCGCGGGTGCGCCCGGCACGGGAAGGTTCGGCACTCGCAGCGAAGGATGTCGTTCTTGTTGTCATGCTGGGATTCCCCGCGGGAAGGATTCAGGCCAGGAAGCGCTGCGCCAGGCGGACCCAGAAGGTCGCGCCCAGCGGCAGGATGCGGTCGTTGAAGTCGTACCCGGGGTTGTGCACCGCGCAGCCGCCCTCGCCGTCGCCATTGCCGATCATCAGGTAGCAGCCGGGCGCCTGTTCCAGCCAGAAGGCGAAGTCCTCGCTGGCATGGATGGGCCGCGGCTCGGGCTCCAGGCCCTCGTCGCCGAGCCAGTCGAGCACCAGTTCGCGGACCAGCCCCGCGCAGCCGGGGTCATTGACCAGCACCGGATAGCCGTCCGCCGCCACCAGGACTTCGGCGCGGGCGCCGAAGCTGGCGGCCTGCTGTTGCGCCAGCTCATGGATGCGCCGCAACAGCAGCTCGCGCACCTGCGGGCTCAGCGCGCGCACGCTCAGGCGCAGCTCGGCGCTGTCGGGGATGACGTTGCTGGCGTCGCCGGCGAGGAAGGCGCCCACGGTCAGCACCGCCGCCTCGGACGGCGGCACGTTGCGCGACACCAGGCTCTGCAGGGCGCTGACCAGCGCGGCGCCGGCCAGGATCGGGTCCACCGTCTGCTCGGGCATGGCGCCGTGGCCGCCGCGGCCGTGGATGAGGATGGTCACGTCGTCGGCCGAGGCCATGCACGGCCCCGGCATGACCATGAAGCGCCCCTCGGCCAGGCCGGGCAGGTTGTGCATGGCGAACAGGGCGTCGCAGGGGAAGCGTTGCAGCAGGCCTTCGTCGAGCATGCGCTTGGCCCCGGAGCCGCCATGGCCTTCCTCGGCGGGCTGGAAGAACAGGTGCAGGGTGCCGCGCCAGCTGCGCTCGCGGGCCAGCTCGCAGGCCGCGGTGAGGAGCATGGCGGTGTGCCCGTCATGGCCGCAGGCGTGCATCTTGCCGGGCACCCGGCTGCTCCAGGGCAGCCCGCTCTGCTCGTGGATCGGCAGCGCGTCCAGCTCGGCGCGCAGGCCCAGCACCGGGCCGGGGCCGTTGCGCAGCGTGGCGATCACCCCGGTGCCGGCCATCTCGGCGATCTCATAGCCCCAGGCGCGCAGCCGTTCGATGACGCGCTCGCGGGTGGAGTACTCTTCGAAGCCCAGCTCGGGTTCGGCGTGGATGGCCCGGCGCAGTTCGACCATTTCCGGGACGATGGCGGCTATGCCCGGCGCTATGCAGGCTCTGTTCATCGGCTCGCTCCTGTTTTTCTTGTGGGATTGGACTGGATCGATGCCCGTGACCGGCCGGTATGCTGGGCGTGGATTACCCTAGCGTCGGCGCCGCATGCGCATAAGCCAAAAAAATGTTGTCGTGACGACCTCCGGTGTTCGGAGGGGAGGCGAGCGTTGAAACTGCATCAGTTACAGGCTTTGATAGCCGTGGCCGACGGCGGCGGCATCCGCGCCGCGGCCCGTGGCCTGGGCCTCAGCCAGGCCGCGGTGACCCGTGCCCTGCGCGAGCTGGAGGAGGAACAGGGGCTGCCGCTGCTGATGCGTCACGCCGGCGGCGCCCGGCTGACTACCGCCGGGCAGGTGCTGCTGCCCCGCGCCCGGCAGATCGCCACCCAGCTCGACAGCGCCCGCCAGGAACTGGCCGCCTTGCGTGGCGAAGGCGCGGCGACGCTATGCGTCGGCGTCACCCCCTGGTTCGGCCAGACCTTGCTGGGCAACGCCCTGCAGGCCTTTCGCAGGGACATGCCGCAGGTCCACCTGGAGCTGTACGAGGGGCTGCAGGCGGTGATCCTGCCGCTGCTGCGCACGGGCCGCATGCAGTTCGCCCTGGGCCCGGCGGGCATCCTCCAGGGCGCGGACTTCGTGCACCAGCCGCTGGCGCACTACCGCATGCAGGTGGTGGCCCGCAACGGCCACCCGCTGGCCTCGGCGCGCTCGCTGAGGCAGTTGCTGGAGCACGACTGGACGATGAACTTCACCGCCGACCGCTACGCCGAGACCACCCATGAACTGTTCGGCCAGCATGGCCTGCAGATCGCCCGCGAACGCATCGTCTGCGCCCATTCCGCGGGCATGCTCAGCAGCCTGATCGTCGACGCCGGCCTGCTCGGCTACGCGCCGCAGCCGATGATGCTCTGCGAACCGCTGCGCAGCGGCGCACGGGCCCTGGCGCTGGAGGAGCCATTGCCGGATGGGGACATCAGCATCATCCGCCTGCGCGACCAAGGGCTGGACGCGACCTCCCGGCACTTCATCCACTGCCTGCAGCAGGCGCTGAAAGACAACAGCCGCGCCCGCGATCCCGCGGGCCGGCAGCTGGCGGAGATGGTGAGGTTGAGTTTCTGAGGGAGGGGCCAAGACCGATTTCGTAGCGGGCCCTGCCCGCGAATCGCGCGCAGGGCGCGCTCCTACATGGGAATGGCGCGGGTGGGGCAGCGTAGGATCTTATCCGCGAATCGCGCCGGGACGCCCGGCTATCGCGGACAAGGTCCGCTCCTACGAAGGAGAAATGCCGTGCCTCCCGGCAACCTGTAGGAGCGGGCCCTGCCCGCGAATCGCGCGCAGGGCGCGCTCCTACAGGGGAATGGCGCGGGTGGCGAAGCGTAGGAGCGGATCTTATCCGCGAATCGCGCCGGGACATCCGGCTATCGCGGACAAGGTCCGCTCCTACGAAGGAGAAATACCGTGCCTCCCGGCAACCTGTAGGAGCGGGCCCTGCCCGCGATTTCGCGCGCAGGGCGCGCTCCTACATGGGAATGGCGCGGGTGGCGCAGCGTAGGAGCGGATCTTATCCGCGAATCGCGCCGGGACATCCGGCTATCGCGGACAAGGTCCGCTCCTACGAAGGAGAAATACCGTGCCTCCCGGCAACCTGTAGGAGCGGGCCCTGCCCGCGATTTCGCGCGCAGGGCGCGCTCCTACAGGGGAATGGCGCGGGTGGCGCAGCGTAGGAGCGGATCTCATCCGCGAATCGCGCCGGGACGCCCGGCTATCGCGGACAAGGTCCGCTACGGAGGAGGAATACCGTGCCTCCCGGCAACCTGTAGGAGCGGGCCCTGCCCGCGATTTCGCGCGCAGGGCGCGCTCCTACAGGGGAATGGCGCGGGCGGGGCAGCGTAGGAGCGGATCTTATCCGCGAATCGCGCCGGGACGCCCGGCTATCGCGGACAAGGTCCGCTCCTACCCCCTACGGACGGGCACGGCCCCTCGTAGGATGGTGTTGAGCGAAGCGATACCCATCGCCACCACCGCATGGGTTTCGCAGGCTCAACCCATCCTACGAAAAGCGGCTCGGCGCAGCAGGGTTGGCGTTTCGGCGAGCGCCGCCATGAGCCCAGGTGCGGCTCAGCTATCGGACTTGCCCTGCACTTCTTCCTTCATGCGCGTCAGGCCGATGTGGCGGACGTCGGTGCCGCGCACCAGGTAGATCACCAGTTCGGCGATGTTGCGCGCGTGGTCGCCGATACGCTCCAGCGAGCGCAGGGCCCAGATGACGTTGAGCACCCGGGAGATGGCCCGCGGGTCTTCCATCATGTAGGTCACCAGTTCGCGCAGGGCGGTCTTGTACTCGCGGTCGACGGTCTTGTCGTACTGCGCCACCGACAGCGCCAGGTCGGCATCGAAGCGGGCGAAGGCGTCCAGCGCCTCCTGCACCATCTTGCGCACCTGGCCGCCGATGTGGCGCACCTCGACGTAGCCGCGCGGCGACTCGCCTTCTTCGCACAGCTGGATGGCGCGGCGGGCGATCTTCGAGGCTTCGTCGCCGATGCGCTCGAGGTCGATCACCGACTTGGAGATGCTGATGATCAGGCGCAGGTCGGAGGCCGCCGGCTGGCGACGGGCGAGGATGCGCAGGCATTCCTCGTCGATGTTGCGCTCCATCTGGTTGATCTGGTCGTCGATCTCGCGCACCTGCTGGGCCAGGCCCGAGTCGGCGTCGATCAGCGCGGTGACCGCGTCGTTGACCTGTTTCTCCACCAGCCCGCCCATGGCCAGGAGGTGGCTGCGCACGTCTTCCAGCTCGGCGTTGAACTGCTGGGAGATGTGATGGCTGAGACTTTCTTTGTTGATCATGTGGTTTCGCTCCGCGAAAGCTGCAGGCTACGCGCCGAAGGTTGCAGATTTATGATGCGACCGCCGCCTGGCCCTTAGCCGTAGCGCCCGGTGATGTAGTCCTCGGTCTGCTTCTTCGCCGGGTTGGTGAAGAGCGTGTCGGTGTCGCCGAACTCGATCAGCTTGCCCATGTACATGAACGCCGTGTAGTCGGAGACCCGCGCGGCCTGCTGCATGTTGTGGGTGACTATCACGATGGTGAACTTGGATTTCAGTTCGTAGATCAGTTCCTCGATCTTCAGCGTGGAGATCGGGTCCAGCGCCGAGCAGGGCTCGTCGAGCAGCAGCACTTCCGGCTCCACCGCGATGGTCCGGGCGATCACCAGGCGCTGCTGCTGACCACCTGACAGGCCCAGGGCCGACTCGTGCAGGCGGTCCTTCACCTCGTCCCACAATGCCGCGCCCTTGAGCGCCCATTCCACGGCCTCGTCGAGGGTGCGCTTCTTGTTCACGCCCTGGATGCGCAAGCCGTAGACCACGTTCTCGTAGATGGTCTTGGGGAAGGGGTTGGGCTTCTGGAACACCATGCCGACGCGGCGGCGCAGTTCGGCCACGTCCACGCCGCGGGCGAAGATGTCGTGGCCGTCGAGGCGGATCTCGCCTTCCACGCGGCAGTCGTCGACCAGGTCGTTCATGCGGTTGAAGCAGCGCAGCAGGGTCGACTTGCCGCAGCCGGACGGGCCGATGAAGGCGGTCACGCGCTGTTTGGGAATCTGCATGGCGACGTCGAACAGCGCCTGCTTCTGGCCGTAGAACAGGTTCAGGCCGGGCACTTCCAGGGCCACGGTCTCCTTGTCCAGGCGCATGCCCTCGCGGATCGGCCGGCCGAGGGCGGCGAGGTCGATGCCATGGCGATGGGGTTCTTGTTGCATCTCGTCTCTCCCGTTGGAGGTTCGGGCCGCCGCCTGCGCAGGCGGAGGCCGCGGATCAGTTTTCCAGCGCCTTGTACTTCTCGCGCAGGCGGTTGCGGATGGCGATGGCGGAGAAGTTCAGCAGGGCGATCACCAGCACCAGCAGCAGCGCGGTGGCGTACACCAGCGGCCGCGCGGCCTCGACGTTGGGGCTCTGGAAGCCGACGTCGTAGATGTGGAAGCCCAGGTGCATGATCTTCTGGTCCAGGTGCACGTAGGGGTAGTTGCCGTCCACCGGCAGCGACGGCGCCAGTTTCACCACGCCCACCAGCATCAGCGGCGCCACTTCGCCGGCGGCGCGGGCCACGGCGAGGATCAGGCCGGTCATCATGGCCGGGCTGGCCATGGGCAGGACGATCTTCCACAGCGTCTCGGCCTTGGTCGCGCCCAGGGCCAGGGAGCCCTCGCGGATCGCCCGCGGGATGCGCGACAGGCCTTCCTCGGTGGCCACGATCACCACCGGCACGGCGAGGATCGCCAGGGTCAGCGAGGCCCAGAACAGCCCCGGGGTGCCGAAGGTCGGCGCCGGCAGGGCCTCGGGGAAGAACAGCCGGTCGATCGAGCCGCCCAGCACGTAGACGAAGAAGCCCAGGCCGAACACGCCGTAGACGATGGCCGGCACCCCGGCGAGGTTGTTCACGGCGATGCGGATCACCCGCGTCAGCAGGCCCTGGCGCGCGTACTCGCGCAGGTAGACCGCGGCGATGACGCCGAACGGGGTGACGATCACCGCCATCACCAGGGTCATCATCACGGTGCCGAAGATCGCCGGGAAGATGCCGCCCTCGGTGTTGGCCTCGCGCGGGTCCTCGCTGAGGAACTCCCAGAGTTTCTTGAAGTAGAACGACAGCTTAGCGCCGAAGCCCATGGCGTTGGGCTGGTAGGCGTGGACCAGCTTGCCGAGGCTGATCTCGGTCTCGCGGCCGCCGGCCTCGCGCATCACCACGCTGTCGCGGTTGAACTGCTGGCGCAGCTCGCCCAGCCGGTCTTCGTACTCGCGGTAGCGTCCCTGCAGCTCGGCGCGGGCAGCGGCGAGGTCGGCCTGGGCGGTGGCATCCAGCTCGCCGTGCAGTTGCAGGCGGCGCTCCTTCAGGCGCAGGCGCTCCAGCTCGTGGTTGATGCTGCCGATATCCTTCTTCTCCAGCTGATAGAGCTGGTCGTACAACCCTTCCACTCGCCGCAGGCGCTGCTGCAGTTCAGGCATGGCAGCGGCGCCCTGGGCCACCACCTGGCCGTCCTGCTTCACGCTGACCAGGTAGCCGTAGAAGTTGCCCCACTCACGGCGCTCCAGGGTCACCAGCTCCTGCGGCCAGCGCCGCTCGGCGAGCCAGTCGCCGATCACCCAGGAGAAGTCGCTGCCGTAGAGGTCGCGGTTGCCCAGCTTGAGCAGCTCGCGGGTCATGAATTCGGGGCCTTCGGCCGGTACTGGCAGGCCGGCGCCGCGCAGGCGTTCGCGCGGCACTTCCTCGACCTGCACTTCTTCGCCGATCAGCACCTTCGCCTCCTGCCCGGGCACGCTGTAGCGCGCCTCCAGCACGTCGGCCGGCCAGAAGTGGCCGAGGCCGCGCACAGCGATGACGGCCAGCAGGCCGAGGGTCATGATCACCGCGATGGAAACCGCGCCGGCGTTCATCCACACCCAGGGAGAACCGCTGGCGAACCAGGCTTTCAGCGTTTCCTGCTTCTGTTTCACTTGGAAAGTGCCTCTTCAGACGCCGTTCAGAGCGACGCGTATTTCTTCCGCAGCCGCTGACGGATCAGCTCGGCCAGGGTGTTCATCACGAAGGTGAAGGTCAGCAGCACCAGCGCCGAAAGGAACAGCACGCGGTAGTGGGTGCCGCCCACCTCCGACTCGGGCATTTCCACCGCCACGTTCGCCGCCAGGGTGCGCATGCCCTGGAAGATGTTCATGTCCATCACCGGGGTGTTGCCGGTGGCCATCAGCACGATCATGGTCTCGCCCACGGCGCGGCCCATGCCGATCATCAGCGCCGAGAAGATGCCCGGGCTGGCGGTGAGGATCACCACGCGGGTCAGCGTCTGCCAGGGCGTGGCGCCCAGGGCCAGGGAGCCGTAGGTGAGGCTGCGGGGCACGCTGAAGATGGCGTCCTCGGCGATGGAGAAGATGTTCGGGATCACCGCGAAGCCCATGGCCAGGCCGACGATCAGGGCGTTGCGCTGGTCGTAGGTGATGCCCAGGTCATGGCTTATCCACAGGCGCATGTCGCCGCCGAAGAAGGCGGTTTCCAGGTGCGGGCTGAGCCACAGGGCGAAGGCGCCGACGCCGAGCACCACGGGAATCAGGATCGCCGCTTCCCAGCCGTCCGGCAGCGCCAGGCGGATGCGCTCGGGCAGGCGGCTCCAGAGCAGGCCGGCGAGCAGGATGCCCAGCGGGGTGAGCAGCAGCAGGCTGAATATCCCCGGCAGGTGGCCTTCGACGTAGGGCGCGAGGAACAGGCCGGCGAAGAAGCCGAGGATCACCGTCGGCAACGCCTCCATCAGCTCGATCACCGGCTTGACCTTGCGGCGCATCGCCGGGGCCATGAAGTAGGCGGTGTAGACGGCCGCGGCGATGGCCAGCGGGGCGGCCAGGATCATTGCGTAGAAGGCCGCCTTGAGGGTGCCGAAGGTCAGCGGCGCCAGGCTCAGCTTGGGCTCGAAGTCGGTGGTGGCGGCGGTGGACTGCCAGACGTACTGCGGCTTGTCGTAGCTTTCGTACCAGACCTTGCCCCAGAGCGCGCTCCAGGAAACCTCCGGGTGCGGGTTGCTCAGATCGAAGCCGCGCAGTTGACCAGCCTGCTCCAGCAACAGGCGGTTGGCCCGCGGCGACAGGGCCAGCACGCCGCTGCCCGGCGCCACCTGCTGTTCCAGCAAAGTGCGGTGCGCGGTGCTGTGGAACACGCCGAGTTCGCCGGCGCTGTCCAGGGCGACGAAGCCTTTGCGACGCTGCTCGGGAACGATGGCAGTGATCGGCTTGCTGCCCAGCTGGAAGTCGCGCACGTGCGCCAAGCGCGGTTCGCCGTCGGTGTCGCGGGCCATGAACCACTGGCTGATGCCGCCGTCGGAGTTGCCGATCATCAGCGAGATGCCGCCCAGCAACTGGGCGCTGGCGGTGACCTCGCGGTTGGCATGGTCGAGCAGCTTGTAGCGGCCGTTGAGCTGGCGGGTGCGCAGGTCGAAGACGTCGGCCTGGGCGCGGCCGTTGATGACGTACAGCCACTGCTTGCGCGGGTCGATGTAGATCGCCTTCACCGGGTCGGCGATCTGCGGCAGGTTCACGGCCTCCTGCTCCAGGGTGGTCTCGCCAGTGAGCATGTTCTCCTGGCTGGTCAAACTCAGCAGCAGCATCTGGCTGCCGCTGGAGCCGGCCAGCAGCAGGCCGTCGTCGTCCGAGGCCAGGGCCACGTGCTCCAGCGCGCGGCCTTGCGGGTCGAGGCTGATGGGGGCCTCGCCGTAGGGATAGTCGATCTGCGGGGTGATGGTCTTGCGGTTGTCCGGGTAGGTGACCTTGTAGGCGTGGCGGAACACCAGCGCCTGGCCGTTGGACAGGCCCAGCGCCACCATCGGGTGCCCCGGCTGGTCCTCGGCGATGGACACCACCTGGCTGCCGGCCGGCAGCTTGAGCGCCTGGCGGCTGAGTTCGGCGCCGCTGTCCAGGTCGAAGAACAGCACCTGGCCGTCGGCGGCCACGCGCATGGCCACCTGGTTCTGCTCCTCGATGCTCAGCAGCAGGGGCGCCTGTACTTCCTTCAGCCAGGCCGGGGCCAGGGGCGCGCGGGCGTCCAGCTCGGCACCGCGGAACAGCGGCAGCACCACATAGGCCAGGTAGAAGAAGATGAGGGTGATGGCCACCAGCACGGACAGCCCGCCGACCAGCACGTACCAGCGCGTCAGGCGGTCCTTGAGGGCGCGCATGCGGCGTTTGCGACGCAGGGTCGGGGTATTGAAATCGATCCGCTCGGGGGTGGAATTACTCATCGACGAAGTGGCCAGGTCATTCATGGGGGCGACACGCTTGCGGCAGTCTATGACAGAAACATGACACAGAGATGACGAGACGAAGCCCGTCGGCAGTTGCCTGCCAACGGGCTGGGTCACCTACCGCTCAGCCCATGGGGCCGGCGGGGGCGCTACCTAGAGTCCCAGTTCCTTGACCGCCTTCGCCGCGACCTTGGCCGGCAGCGGGATGTAGCCGTCCTTGACCACGACTTCCTGGCCGGTCTTGGACAGCACCATCTTCAGGAATTGGGCTTCCAGCGGGTCCAGCGGCTTGTTCGGCGCCTTGTTCACGTAGACGTAGAGGAAGCGCGCCAGCGGGTAGGTGCCGTTCAGGGCGTTCTGCTCGTTGTCCTCGACGTAGGGGTCGCCCTGCTTCTTGGCCAGGGCCACGGTCTTCACGCTGGCGGTCTTGTAGCCGATGCCGGAGTAGCCGATGCCGTTGAGCGACTGGCTGATGGACTGCACCACCGAAGCGGAACCCGGCTGCTCGTTGACGTTGGGCTTGAAGTCACCCTTGCACAGGGCCTCTTCCTTGAAATAGCCGTAGGTACCGGACACCGAGTTGCGGCCGAACAGCTGCACCGGCTTGTTGGCCCAGTCGCCGCCCAGGCCCAGGTCGCTCCAGGTCTTCACGTCCTGCTTGGCGCCGCACAGGCGGGTGGCGGAGAAGATAGCGTCGACCTGCTGCATGGTCAGGCCCTTGATGGGGTTGTCCTTGTGCACGAAGACGGCCAGGGCGTCGACCGCGACGGGCACGGCGGTGGGCTTGTAGCCGTACTTCTGCTCGAAGGCCTGCAGCTCGACATCCTTCATCTTGCGGCTCATCGGGCCGAGGTTGGCGGTGCCCTCGGTGAGCGCCGGCGGCGCGGTGGAGGAGCCCGCGGCCTGGATCTGCACGTTCACGCTCGGGTACAGGCGCTTGTACTCCTCGGCCCACAGCGTCATGAGGTTGGCCAGGGTGTCGGAGCCCACGCTGGAGAGGTTGCCCGAGACGCCGCTGGTCTTCTGGTAGTCCGGCAGCGCCGGGTCGATCGCGGCGAAAGCGCTGGCAGCGCCCACGCCGGCGGCGGCGAAGGTCAGCGCCGCCATCAAACGCTTGAGTTTCATGCCTTGCTCCTTGGGGAAAGGCCGACTGGCTGGAATTCGGCGCCGCTCTCATGGGGCGCGAGCAGACTCTATGAAAGCAATGTGACAGCCAGATGAAAACCGACAGGCTCGGAGAAGAAATGTGACGGTATTTATTACGGAATATTTCAATCGCAACGAGCGCCGAAGAAACGCCCCGTAGGATGGGTTTCGAGGCCTGAACCCACCTGTAGGAGCGGGCCCTGCCCGCGATTCGCGCGCAGAGCGCGCTCCTACAGAGGGAATGGCGCAAGTGGTGCGGCGTAGGAGCGGATCTTATCCGCGAATCGCGCCGGGACCGCCGGCAATCGCGGACAAGGTCCGCTCCTACGGGTGCAGGACGTACCCTCGTAGGATGGCGTTGAGCGAAGCGATACCCATCGCCATGGCCATGCTTCACGTGTAGGAGCGGGCCCTGCCCGCGATTCGCGCGCAGGGCGCGCTCCTACAAGGGGAATGCAATGGCGTGGATGGGATCACCCCGGCTTTCCGCGCCCCAAA
>NZ_JWMC01000040.1:0-22189 GCF_000812405.1 Pseudomonas sp. PI1 | reverse complement strand
GTGATACGACGAATCCGGCTGAAGAAGCGCTTTTGCTGGTTTCGTGGTGCTCGCCGGTTTTTGGCGGGAAGGAAAAGTGGAACCCTTGAACAGTTCCAAGAGGTGGCCTTCAGATCATCAGTGGGCAATTGCAACCGCCCATTGTACCCACTTTGCCCGCCGCCCGGGCACACCCCGTCGGCGGCTCAGCGCGTCAACTCGACCTGGACTTCCTCGCCCTCGCGCAGCGTCAGCGGCGCCATGACGGTGGCGCCCACCGTGGTCGGTCCATTGGCGCCGGTGGTTTCCCAGGTCACTTCGCAGCTCAGGTAATAGCGCCCCGCCGGCACCTGGGCGAAGCTGAAACGGCCCTCGGCGTCGGCGCGCACCGTGCGGGTGTAGATCTTCGCCCGGGCGTCGGGCTCGCCTAGCGGCCGCCGCTCCTGGTAGGCCTTGTACAGCGGCGCCATGTAGCGCGTCGCCGGGATCAGCGCCACGTCCTTGCCGGCCGCCGGCTTCAGGGTGCCGGCGCGGGTCTTGAGGAAGGCGCGGCCGTCGATCCTGCCGTTGCCGTGGACCGCCAGCGTCTGGTACTCGGCGCTGGTGAACTCGCCGAAACTCAGTGGCCGGCCCTGGTTGGGCGAGATGCAGCCGGCCAGGGCGAGGCCGAGCAGGGCGACGAACAGGTGGCGCATGAAGGCTTCTCCGGGGCATGGGCTATGCGTCTGCAAAGATAGCCCAGGCCCGGCTCACTTGAGGTCCAGGCGCCTGGCCAGGCGGTTCAGGTTGGCCCGGTCCACCCCCAGTTCGCGGGCCACGGCCGCCCAGTTGCCGGTGTGGCGCTGCAGGCTGGCGGCGATCAGCTGGCGCTGGAAGTCGTCCAGCGCGGTGCGCAGTTCGATGCCGGGTTTGGGCAGTTCGCGGGTGGGTGCTGTCTTGCCGGCTTCCGGCAGGTGCAGGCCCTGTTCGAGGCCGAGGTCGTCGAGCTCCAGGGTGAGGATGCGCGGGCGTTCGGGGCTTGAGGCCAGGGCCTTGAGCGAGGCGCGGCCGATCAGGTGTTCCAGTTCGCGCACGTTGCCCGGCCAGAGGTAGCCGAGCAGGGCGGCCTGGGCCTCGGCGCTCAGGCGCAGGCTGCGCAGGCCCAGGCGCGGGCGGTTCTGTTCGAGGAAGTAGCCGGCCAGCAGCAGGATGTCGTTGCCGCGCTCGCGCAGCGGCGGCACGCGCAGCGGGTAGACGCTCAGGCGGTGGTAGAGGTCGGCGCGGAAGCGCCCGGCGCGCACTTCCGCGGCCAGGTCGCGGTTGGTGGCGGCGATTAGGCGCACATCTACGCGGTGCTCGCGGTCCGAGCCCAGGCGCTGCAGTTGGCCGCTCTGTAGCACGCGCAGCAGCTTGGCCTGGATCGCCAGGGGCAGCTCGCCCACTTCGTCGAGGAACAGGGTGCCGCCGTCGGCCAGTTCGAACTTGCCGCGGCGCTCGCCCACCGCGCCGGAGAAGGCGCCGCGCACGTGGCCGAAGAGTTCGCTCTCCACCAGGGTTTCCGGCAGCGCCGCGCAGTTCAGGCTGATCATCGGCTGGGCGTGGCGCAGCGAGCGCTGGTGGATGGCCTGGGCCACCAGTTCCTTGCCCACGCCGGTCTCGCCGGTGACCAGCACGCTGAGGTCGCTGCCGGCCACCAGCTTGATCTCGTCCACCAGTTGGCGGTGCGCCGGGCTCTGCCCGACCAGTTCGCGCGGGGCCTCGCCGGCGGCGCGCTGGTAGGCGTCGGCGCGCTGCTGCTCGTGCTCGGCGCGCAGGGTGAGGTCGAGCATGCGCTGGCTGGCCTTCACCGTGGCAGCCGCCAGGCTGGCGAAGGCCTGCAGGTTGTCCAGGTCGCCGCTGGAGAAGCGCCCGGGCTCGAGGGCGTCGAGGGTCAGCAGGCCCCAGGGCTGCTCGTCGAGGTACAGCGGGCAGCCCATGCAGTCGTGCACTTCCAGGTGCACGCCTTCCACCAGGCCGTCGTAGGGGTCGGGCAGGCCGCAGTTGGCGTCGAACAGGGTGGGGCCGGGGCGTTCCAGCAGGGCCTGCAGGCGCGGGTGTTCGGCGATCTTGAAACGGCGGCCGAGGGTGTCCGGGCTCAGCCCGTCCACCGCCAGGGGCACCAACTGCTCGCCTTCCAGGCGCAGCAGGGCGCTGGCGTCGCAGGGCAGCAGTTCGCGCAGGGCTTCCAGCAGGCGCCGGTAGCGTTCTTCGTCGGGCAGTTCGCGGGACAGGTCGTCGACCAGGGGGAGCAGGGTGGCAAGCAAGGGGTTGCTGGTCATTCTGACCTCTATGTAGTCCGTATGACTCGAATGATTGCTGGTCATTATGACTTCTGACGCCGCGGAAGTCCCGCGAATACTGGTCGCCGGCCTTGGCACGTTTTCTGAAGGATTACAGGCAGTTCCCACCCTGTCTTGCGTTCCAAGGAGATCCGCATGCTGTCCAACGAACAACGCACCCTGATCAAGGCGACCGTCCCGCTGCTGGAAACCGGTGGCGAAGCCCTGACCCGGCACTTCTACCAGCTGATGCTGACCGAGTATCCGCAGGTGCGTCCGCTCTTCAACCAGGCCCACCAGGCTTCCGGCGACCAGCAACGGGCCCTGGCCAACGGCGTGCTGATGTACGCCCGCCACATCGACGAACTGGAGCGCCTCGGCCCGCTGGTGGGGCAGATCGTCAACAAGCACGTGTCGCTGCAGATTCTGCCGGAACATTATCCCATCGTCGGCGCCTGCCTGCTGCGCGCCATCCGCGAAGTGCTGGGCGAGGAGATCGCCACCGACGAGGTGATCGCCGCCTGGGCCGCCGCCTACCAGCAACTGGCCGACATCCTGATCGGCGCCGAGGAGTCGGTATACGCCCGCAATGCCGCCGAAGAGGGTGGCTGGCGCGGTGCGCGGCGCTTCCGCGTGGCGCGCAAGGTGGCCGAGAGCGAGGAAATCACCTCCTTCTACCTGCAACCGGTGGACGGCGGCGCGCTGCTGGACTTCGAGCCGGGCCAGTACATCGGTCTGCGCCTGGACATGGATGGCGAGGAAGTGCGCCGCAACTATTCGCTGTCGGCCCCGGCCAACGGCCGCGAGTACCGCATCAGCGTCAAGCGCGAGCCCGAGGGAAGGGTTTCCAACTACCTGCACGACCAGGTCCGGGAAGGCGACGAGATCGACCTGTTCCCGCCGGCCGGGGACTTCGTCCTGGGCGACAGCGACAAGCCGCTGGCGCTGATCACCGCGGGCGTCGGCATTACCCCGTCGCTGGCCATGCTGCAGCAGGCGCTGGACGCCGGCCGCGTGGTGCACTTCATTCACTGCGCGCGCCACGGCGGCGTGCACGCCTTCCGCGAGTTCATCGAGAACCAGGCGCGCAAGCACCCGACGCTGCTGCACTTCTTCTGCTACAGCGAGCCGCGCGAGCAGGACCAGGCCGATGCCGAGGGCTTCATCAGCCAGCAGCTGCTGAGCAACTGGCTGCCGGAGCAGCGCGACCTGGACGCCTACTTCCTCGGGCCCAAGCCGTTCATGGCCCAGGTGAAGCGCCTCCTGCGCGAGCTGGGCGTGCCGGAAAAGCAGTGCCACTACGAGTTCTTCGGCCCCGCCAGCGCGCTGGAGGCCTGAGGCTAGACCGGCCGGCCCATGCGGGCCGGCCACCCCGAACTACCGGAGGTGTGTGATGAAAGGCTTCTTCGCCTGTCCGCAACGCAATCTCAGCCATTCCAATGCCCTGCTCAGCGCGGGGGCCGCTATGCTGCTGGGAGGCATCTTCGGCGCCTATTTCATCGACGCCTTTCTCAACCTGCCGCAATTGGTGGCCGCCCACGCCCTGACCGTCCTCGGGCCGACCGCCATCAAGCTGGGCTACGTGCTGCGCCTGATCGCCCAGCGGCAGATGCGCCAACCAGGCTGGGAGGTCTGTTGTGCTGTTGGTTGATCGCAAGGTTCTATTGGCGATTCCGCCGCTGTGGCGGCTGGGTTTCCGTCCTTTCTTCCTCGGCGGGGCGCTGTTCGCGGCGCTCGCCATATTCCTCTGGCTCGCCGCGCTGGCCGGCTGGCTGCCCGCGTGGCAGCCGCTGGGCGGCTGGCTGGGCTGGCACCGCCACGAGATGGTGTTCGGCTTCGCCCTGGCGATCATCGCTGGCTTCCTGCTCACCGCAGTGCAGACCTGGACCGGCCGCCCGGGCCTGAGCGGCGCGCCGCTGCGCAACCTGGCCCTGCTCTGGCTGGCGGCACGGCTGGCCTGGCTGCTGGGCGCGCCCTGGTGGCTGGCCACGGTGCTGGAGCTGGCCTTCCCGCCGGCCCTGGCCTGGTTCGTCGGCCGCAGCCTCTACCAGGTGCGGCAGACGCGCAATTACCCGGTGCTGATGGTGCTGGTCCTGCTGACCCTGGCCGACGCCCTGGTCATGGCCGGACAGGCGCTGGGCAACGAGGCCTGGCAGCGTGGCGGCGTTCTGGCTGCGCTGTGGCTGGTGGTGGCGCTGATGAGCCTGATCGGCGGGCGGGTGATTCCCTTCTTCACCCAGCGCGGCCTGGGACGTACCGCCCAGGTGCCGGCCTGGCCGTGGCTGGACTGGGCGCTGCTGCTGGGTGGCGCACTGCTCGCGGTGCTCAGCGCCACCGGCCCGGCGTTGCAACCGGGGCCTGTGCTGGCGCTGCTCTTCGGCCTGCTCGGCCTGGGCCACCTGGTGCGTCTGGTGCGCTGGTACGACCGCGACCTGTGGAGCGTGCCGCTGCTGTGGTCGCTGCACCTGGCCTATGCCTGGATGACCCTGGCGCTGTTCGGCCTGGCGGCTTCCGCGGCCGGTGCGGCGCTGCCCTCCAGCTTGCCGTTGCACGCGCTGACCGTGGGCGGCGTCGGCGGGCTGATCCTGGCGATGATCGCCCGCGTCAGCCTCGGCCACACCGGCCGCGCGCTGCAGCCGCCGAAGGCGATGGCCTGGGGCTTCGGCCTGCTCAACCTGGGCGTGGTGGCGCGGGTGCTGGTGGTGTGGTGGCTGCCGTTGGGTGGCCTGCTTCTGGCGGCGCTGTGCTGGTCGCTGGCGTTCCTGATCTTCGCCGGGTACTACGGGCCGATGTTGTGGAAGGCCCGGATCGACGGGCAGCCGGGGTAGGGGATTCATCTGTGGGGCGTGTGCGGGCTCGGCCCATCGCGGACGGAGTTCGCTCCTACGTACGTGCTTCCCTGTTGAGCCTGGCGCGGCTTTGATGGCGGCTCCGTGCTTGGCAGCGAGCGGGATATGGCCAAGGTCAAACGGCGGATAACGCCGTAGGCGTTATGCGCCCTACGCCAAGCCCAGCATGGACGTAGGGCGAATAACCGTTCGCGGTTATCCGCCGCTACACCTTCCTCGCCGGCCGCTGCATGGCTGAACTTGGCGCGGCTTTGACGGCGGCTCCGTGCTTGGCAGCGAGCGGGATTATGGCCAAGGTCAAGCGGCGGATAACGCCGTAGGCGTTATGCGCCCTACGCCAAGCCCAGCATGGACGTAGGGCGAATAACCGTTCGCGGTTATCCGCCGCTTCACCTTTCTTGCCGGCAACTCCGTGGTTGAACCTGGCGCGGCTTTGACGGCGGCTCCGTGCCCGGCAACGAGCGGGATTATGGCCAAGGCCAAGCGGCGGATAACGCCGTAGGCGTTATGCGCCCTACGCCAAGCTCACCATGGACGTAGGGCGAATAACCGTTCGCGGTTATCCGCCGCTACACCTTCCTCGCCGGCCGCTGCATGGCTGAGCCTGGCGCGGCTTTGACGGCGGCTCCGTGCTTGGCAGCGAGCGGGATTATGGCCAAGGTCAAACGGCGGATAACGCCGTAGGCGTTTGCGCCCTACAGCGGCACCAACCTTTCCCCCAGGCGTCCGCCGTCGACCAGTTCGAGGAACTCGTCGCCCATCCGCCGGCTTTCGTCCATCGCCTTGTTCCAGTAGCGCTCGCGGCCGGCGTCGTCGCCCAGGTAGCGCTTGAAGTCCTTGCGGTCCGGCAGCTTGTTGTGCGGCAGGCGTGCCAGGTACTCGGGGGAGGGCGCGAGCAGCAGCACGTCCTGCAGGCGGGTAGCGTCGCCGCGGCGCCAGGGCAGGCCCTTGTCGAACCAGCCGGGGATGACCTTGTCGGTGAAGTGCGGGTAGAGCACCACGCCGTCGGTCTCGTAGGGCAGGTCCAGGTGGTAGTCGAGCAGGCCGCCGTCGCGGTAGGTGCCCGGGCCGGCGCCGGGGATGTCGCGCACGCCCTGCATGACCATCGGGATGGAGCCGGAGGCGAGCAGCGCATGGCGCAGGTTGCCGACGTCCAGCGGCAGGCAGCGCGAGGGGAAGTCCCGCAGCGGCGCCAGCGGCGGGGTCAGGCGCGCGTCGTGGAGGATCACCCGTTCGAAGTGGCGGTGCAGGTGGCGGCGGCCGAGCAGGTTGTCGCGGATCACCGCGCCCAGGCCCAGGCCGAGCGCGCGCTTGCCGTCGTCGGCCAGGCGCCCGTGGCTCTTCACCACCACCACGTTGAGGCGGTAGTGCGGGTTGGCCAGCACGCTGGCGTCCTGCCCGGCGAGCAGGTCGTCGAGCATCCGCGTGCAACTGGCCGAGACCTCGGCTATGTCCGCATTGCGCGAGAAGCGCTGCTGCGCGTACAGCTCGCCCAGGCGGCGGATGCCGGCGGCGGCGTCCGCCAGGCAGGCGCTGGCGAAGCGCCAGGAGCCGATCGAGGCGCCGATCAGCGAGCGCTCGCGCGGCGCGCGCGGCAGCCATTCGCCGAACAGCGCCAGGTCCAGCCCCTGGATGCCCAGCGCCTTCGGCCCGCCGGCGGCGCCGGGCAGGATGCCGACGTCGGCGGGGCTCAGGCCGCGCTCGCGGATGCGCCGCAGGGCGCGGGCGCCGGCCTTGAGGGTGAGGGCGGGGGACTTGATGTGGATGGCGGTCATGGGGGCACTCTCTGGCGAGCCGCCGATTATAAGCGCTGTATTTTCCTAGGCAGCATCCTTCATCCGGTGAATGATCCGTCCTGCATCCATTCAGCTTGAGTTAATGGCCTTTCGATAGCCTGCGAGCATTGGCAATTCGCAGGAGCCTTCCCATGCAAACCCTCACCCGTCTGATCGCCGCCACCGCTCTTTTCGGCGCCTCCAGCCTGGCGCTGGCCCACGACATCGGCCCCGACGAGGCCCTGCGCCTGCGCGACGCCGGCACCATCCAGGACTTCCAGCGCCTGAACCAGGCCGCGCTGGCCAAGCACGCCGGCGGAACCGTGTACGATAGCGAGCTCGAACTGGAACACGGCCGCTACCTGTACAAGGTCGACATCAAGGACGCCCAGGGGGTGAAGTGGGATGTCGAGCTGGACGCGGTGAGCGGTGAAGTGCTCAAGGACCGCCAGGACCACTGATGACCTATCCTCTGCGTTACGCGCTGCTCGTCGCGGTCTGCCTGGCCGGGGCGGCGTCGGCCCACGACATCAGCCAGGACGAGGCCCTGCGCCTGACCCGCGAAGGGGTGATCCGCCCCTTCGAGTCGATACTGCCGGCCGCGCTGCAGCGCTACCCCGGCTCGCGCCTGCTCGAGGCGGAGCTGGAGAAGGAGCACGACGCCTACATCTACGAGATAGAGCTGCTCACCGCCGGCGGCGTGGTCCGCGAACTGGAACTGGATGCCCGTGACGGGCGCATCCTCAAGGATAAGGAAGACGACTGATGCGTCTGCTGCTGGTGGAGGACCACGTCCCCCTCGCCGACGAACTGCTGGCCGGGCTGAGCCGCCAGGGCTACGCCGTGGACTGGCTGGCCGACGGCCGCGACGCCGCGGTGCAGGGGGCCAGCGAGCCCTACGACCTGATCATCCTCGACCTCGGCCTGCCGGGCCGCCCCGGCCTGGACGTGCTGCGCGAATGGCGTGGTCTGGGCCTGGCCACCCCGGTGCTGATCCTCACCGCGCGCGGCTCCTGGGCCGAGCGCATCGACGGGCTGAAGGCCGGCGCCGACGACTACCTGACCAAGCCCTTCCACCCCGAAGAACTCTTCCTGCGCATCCAGGCCCTGCTGCGCCGCGCCCACGGCGTGGCCAACCAGGCCCAGCTGGAGGCCGGCGGCCTGCGCCTGGACGAGGCGCGCCAGTGCGTGCAGCAGGATGGCCGCGAGGTCGACCTGACTTCCGCCGAGTTCCGCCTGCTGCGCTACTTCATGCTCCACCCGGGCCAGCTGCTGTCCAAGTCGCACCTGGCCGAGCACCTCTACGACGGCGAGACCGAGCGCGACTCCAACGTCATCGAGGTGCACATCAACCACCTGCGCCGCAAGCTCGGCCGCGAGATCATCGAGACCCGCCGCGGCCAGGGCTACCGCTTCGCCGGCAGCAGCGGGGGCGCGGCTTGATCTCGATCCAGCGGCGCCTGGGCTTCGGCCTCGCCGCGGTACTGCTGGTGGTCGGCCTGGCGCTGGCCCAGGCCGGGCTCTGGCTGTTCGACCAGGGCCTGCGCCGCTACCTGGCCAGCGGCCTGCAGGACGAGGCGGAAAGCCTGCTGGTGGCGATCATTCGCGGCCCGGCCGGCCTGCAGCTGGACCCGCAGCGCGTCGACGGCGCCTACGAGCGGCTGTTCTCCGGGCGCTACTTCCAGATCCACTTCGAACAGACCGACTGGCGCTCGCGCTCGCTGTGGGACCACGAGCTGAAGGTGCCGGAGCGCACGGGCCTGCGCGAAGGCCTGGCCAAGGGCCCGGAAGGCCAGCGCCTGCTGGTCTTCCGCGGCGACTACAAGCGTTACGGGCGCAGCCTGCGGATCAGCGTGGCGCAGGACTACACGCCGATCCTCAAGAGCTTCAACCGCCTGCGCAACATCGGCCTGGGCGCCGGGGCGCTGGCGCTGCTGCTGATCCTGTTCCTCCAGCGCCTGACGGTGCGCCGCGCGCTGCGCCCGCTCGAACAGGTGCGCCAGCAGATCGCCCAGCTGCAGGACGGCCAGCGCAGCCAACTGGACACCCGGGTGCCGCAGGAACTGGAGCCGCTGGTGGAGCAGGTCAACCACCTGCTGCAGCACACCGAGGAAACCCTGCGCCGCTCGCGCAACGCCCTGGGCAACCTCGGCCATGCGCTGAAGACGCCGCTGGCGGTGCTGATCAGCCTGGCCGAGCGCGAGGAACTGCGGCAGCACCCCGAGCTGAAGCGGGTGCTGCAGGAGCAGCTGGAGCAGATCGACCAGCGCCTGGCCCGCGAACTGGGCCGCGCGCGCCTGGTGGGCGAGGCGCTGCCCGGCGCGCATTTCGACTGCGACGCCGAGCTGCCCAGCCTGCGCGAGATGCTCCAGCTGATCCACGGCGAGCACCTGCGCATCACCTGCGAGGCGGCGCCCGGCCTGCGCCTGCCGTTCGACCGCGAGGACCTGCTGGAACTGCTCGGCAACCTGCTGGACAACGCCTGCAAGTGGGCGGCCGGTGAGGTGCGCCTGCAGGTGGAGAAGCGCGAGGACGGCTACCGCCTGCTGGTGGACGACGACGGCCCGGGCATCGCCGAGGAACTGCGCGACAGCGTGCTCGAGCGCGGCACCCGCCTGGACGAGCAGGTGGCCGGCCACGGCCTGGGCCTGGGCATCGCCCGCGACATCGCCGCGGCCTGCGGCGGCAGCCTGGCGCTGGAAGGCAGCGAACTGGGCGGCCTGCGGGTGCGGGTGGCCCTGCCGAGGCGGGCTGCGGCATAGCGCTCTGCGCGGCGCTCAGTCGCCGAGGCGTTCCAGGGTGCGCAGCAGCACGTCCACCTTGGTCAGCGACTCCGCGTATTCCGCCTCCCAGTCCGAATCGGCGACTATCCCGCCGCCGCCCCAGCAACTGGCCTGGCCGTCCTTCACCAGCAGGGTGCGGATGGTGATGGAGCTGTCCAGCTCGCCGCGCACGTCCAGGTAGAACAGGCTGCCGCAATAGATGCCGCGGCGGCTCGGCTCCAGCTCGTCGATGATCTGCATGGCGCGGACCTTGGGCGCGCCGGTGATGGAGCCGCCGGGGAAGCTGCCCAGCAGCAGGTCGAGGGCGTCCTTGTCGGCGGCCAGCTCGCCGGTCACGCTGCTGACCAGATGGTGCACGTTGGGGTAGCTCTCCAGCGCGAACAGTTCCGGCACCCGCACCGTGCCGGGCGTGCAGCTGCGCCCCAGGTCGTTGCGCAGCAGGTCGACGATCATCAGGTTCTCGGCGCGGTCCTTGGGGCTGGCCAGCAGTTCCTCGGCGTTGGCCGCGTCCTCCGCGGGCGTGCGGCCGCGCGGGCGGGTGCCCTTGATCGGGCGCGTCTCCACCTGGCGCCGGTGCATGCGGATGAAGCGCTCGGGCGACAGGCTGAGGATGGCGCCCTCGCCCAGGCCCAGGTAGCCGGCGAAGGGCGTCGGGCAGGCCTCGCGCAGGGCCAGGTAGGCCAGCCAGGGCGAGCCGCTGCAGGGGGCGCGGAAACGCTGGGTGTAGTTCACCTGGTAGCAGTCGCCGGCGAGGATGTAGCCTTGCACCCGCTCCAGGGCCTGGCGGTACTGCTCGCGGCTCAGGTCCGGCCGGAAGCCGGCATGCAGGCGGAAGGGCGGCAGCGCCGGCGCCGCCGCGTCGGCCTCGAACAGCGCCAGCAGGCGCTGGCGCTCGGCGGCTTCCAGGCGCGGGTGGAACACCAGTTGGCTGGTGCCACGCTGGTGGTCGGTGACCAGCGCCCAGGCGTACAGGCCGACCCGCGCATCGGGCAGGCCGAGGTCGTCCCGGCTGTGCTGCGGCAGGCGTTCGATGCGCCGTCCCAGGTCGTAGCTCAGATAACCGATCATTCCGCCGACGAATGGCAGGTCCGGAATTTCCCCCGCGTCGGCCTGTCCGAGGCTCTGCAACGCCGTGCGCAGGCGGACGAAGAACGCCTTGGCCGATTCGTCGGCACTTGGCGCCAGTTCTGCCAATGGCCAGGCGCTCATAAGGTCATAGCGTCCACGGTCGGCGCCAGGCCTGCCGGCGTCCAGCAGCACGGCGCCGGGCGCCTGGGCGATGCGGGCGAAGCGCGCCGTCGGATCCTCCCGGTAGGGGAGCGGGTGTACACAATAGCGGGACATAGGTAGGAACAGGAACCCTGGGCTAGGCTGAGAGCCATTCCTGCGCACGCCCGAAGAGTCGATGCTAGAGCCCTTCTCTTCGGTTTACGCAAGGTAAGCATTCTGATAAGAATTGGATTATCCCGCGGAAGCCATGCTCCGTACCACAACGATAATGAAACAGGGATAGAGGCCGTGGACGTAGTGCTAAAAACCGCAGCCGGCAGCCTTCTGCGTACCAGATCGACACCCCCCGGGGTGCCTGCCGAATACCAGTACCGCCCCCAGCTCCAGGCTGCCCTGGAGCGTTCCGCCCATCATCGCGTCCTGCTCTTCAGCGCCCCCGCCGGCTTCGGCAAGAGCGCCGCGCTGGCCATGCTCGCCGAGCGCCGCGAAGCGCAGGGGCAGAAGGTGGTGTGGCTTTCCCTGGAAGGCTCCGACGACGACCCGGGGCGCTTCTGCGGCAAGCTCACCGAGGCTCTGGCCGCCAGCCTGCCGGACGTCGGCCGGGACGCCGCGGCCTACCTGCACAACACCCTGCGGGTGCCGGCCGTGGCGGTCATGGAGAGCCTGCTTTCCGACCTGTTGCGTGTCGACGTGCCGCTGCTGCTGGTGCTCGACGACCTGGACCGGATCACCCAGCCGGACATCTTCGCCGGCCTCAACCGCCTGGTGCAGTACGCCCCGCCGGGCCTGACCCTGGCCATCGGCAGCCGCTCGCAGCCGCCGCTGAGCCTGGCCACGTGGCGGGCCAAGGGCCTGCTGCTGGAAGTGGGGGTGGAAGAGCTGCGCCTGTCCCAGGAGCAGACCCGCGAATACCTCAGCGGCGAGGGCGTGGAACTCGACGAGGCCTGCCTGAAGGCCGTGTACGCCCGCACCGAGGGCTGGGTGATGGGTGTGCAGCTGTTCGGCCTGTGGCTGCGCCAGCCGCCCGCCGGCGCCCAGCGCGACCTGGCCGAGCTGGGCGGCGGCCCCGCCGAGGTCGGCGACTACCTGCTGCGCAGCGTCTTCGAGCGCCTGCCCCGGGACATCCGCGACAGCCTGCTGACGCTCAGCGTGGCGAGCCGCTTCAACGGCGAGCTGGCCAACGCCCTGACCGGCCGCCAGGACGGCCAGGCCCTGCTGGAGCGCCTGGACAGCCTGCAACTGTTCCTCATGCCGCTGGACCGCGAGCGCCACTGGTACCGCTTCCACCAGCTGTTCGCCGACTTTCTTCGCGCGCACCTGCGCGAACGCGAGCCGGAACGCTTCAAGCAACTGCACTTCAACGCCAGCCTGTGGTTCACCAACCACCACATGCCGACCCTGGCCATCGAGCACGCCTGCCTGGCCGAGGACCCGGAGATGCTCGCCGCCCTGGTCGACGGCTACGGCCTGGAGCTGATCAACCGCGGCCAGCTGTACCTGATCTCACGCTGGCGCCGGCAGGTGCCCGACGAGATCGCCGCGCGCTACCCGATTCTGGTGCTCAGCGACGTCTGGACCCGCGCCAGCGAACTGAGCCTGCCTGAGGCCAACCGCATGCTCGACGAGCTGCTGGCGCGCTGGAGCGACGGCAAGCCGCAGACGCCGATGGGCGACCAGTACCTCTCGGCGCTGGCGGTCAAGGCCGTGCTGGCGCTGCAGAAGGACGACCTGGAGCAGTGCATCGCCCTGGCCCGCCGGGTGGAGAGCCAACTGGGGCAGAACTCGGCCTTCCTCGAATGCGCCATCCTGCTGGTCGCCGCCTTCGCCCAGGTGATGCACGGCCAGCCGGAGCAGGCGCGCCGCCTGATGGGCCTGGCGCAGCAGCGCAACCATTTCCTCGACGGCCGCTACCTGCACATGCAGCTGTCCACCATCGAGGTGATGCTGGCCCTGGAGCAGGGCCAGGTGAAGCAGGCGCAACTGCTGGTGGAGCGCGTCAAGCAGCAGGCCGTGCCGCTGTTCGACCGGCGTTCCCAGGCGCTGGCCCTGCCGGCCATCACCGAGGGCCTGACCGCCTACTACCGCATGGACGTCGACGGCCTGGAAGAGCGCCTGCGCTGGGCGCTGGGGCGCGTCGACGTGATCAACCCCATCGACCTCTACGCCCAGGGCATGCAGTGCCTGGCGCGGGTGCAGCGCCTGCAGGGGCGCGGCAAGGAGGCCCTGGCGACTCTCGGGCTGATGCAGAGCCTGGCCTCGCGCAACCATTCCTGGCGCATCTTCGCCATGGCCGTGGGCGAGGAGATCAACCTGATCCTTCAGGAGCCGGCGGCCGACCGCTGCAAGCGCGCCGAGCAGCGCCTCAACGGCATCGACTGGCAGAAGCTCGCCGCCTCCTACCGCCAGGGCCCGTTCAACCCGGTGCTCTGGGTGCGCGGCCTGAGCCGCGTGCGCCTGTTGCAGGCGCGCGGCCATTTCAGCGAGGCGCTGCACGAGATCACCCAGCTGCGCGGCCTGCTGCAAGCCAACTGGCACGGCCTGCAGCGCCTGCGCCTGGACCTGCTGGCGGCGCTCAGCTACCAGCGGCTGGGCTACCAGGAGCGCGCCAACAGCCTGCTCGGGCAATGCCTGGTGGGCGCCGAGCGCGAAGGCGTGCGCAGCCTGTTCATCGAGGAAGGCGAGGGCATCCGCCAGATGCTCCAGCAACTGGAGGCCACCGAGCGCCAGCCGGCGCTGCAGGTGTTCATCCGCAGCCTGCTGGGACTGTGGCCCGGCCAGGAAACGCGCAAGGCACAGGACGTGCTCGAGGAAGGGCTGACCGACCGCGAGCGGGAAGTGGTGTGCCTGGCGGCCCAGGGGCTCTCCAACGAGGAGATCGGCCAGCAGCTGTCGCTGGCCCTGGGCACCGTCAAATGGCACCTGCACAACATCTACGAGAAGCTCAAGGTGCGCAATCGGACCCAAGCGATTCGCCGCGCCCGCGAGCTGAGCCTGCTCTGACATGACCACACTCAACTCCCAGCAGCCGCCCCTGCCGCTGCTGCGCACCAAGCTGTTCCCGCCGCGCACCGACGGCGCCCTGCTGTTGCCGCGGCGGGCGCTCATCGACCGCCTGTTCGCGGCGCGCCAGCAGCGCGCGCTGATCCTCAGCGCGCCGGCCGGCTTCGGCAAGAGCACCGTGCTCAGCCTGTTCCGCGAGCGCCTGCTGGCCAGCGGCGCGCTGGTGGCCTGGCTGTCCTGCGACGAGGGCGACAGCGAGCCGCAGCGCCTGCTGCAGTACCTGGTGGAGAGCATCCGCAGCGTGGTCCCCGGCTTCGGCGTCAACACCTCGAACCTGCTGCAGTCGGACATGACCCTGCCGCTGGAAGGGCTGCTGGATGCCTTCCTCGCCGACCTCAAGCGCATCGACGGGGCGCTCTACCTGTTTCTCGACGACTTCCACCAGATCCGCCACCCGGCCCTGCAGCCGGGGGCGCGCTACCTGATCGAGCACCTGCCGGACAACGTGCGCCTGGTCACCAGCACCCGCTACCGCCCGCGCTTCCTGGTGGACGAGCCGGCGCTGGCGCCCTGGGCCTTCTGCCTCAACGGCGCCGACCTGCGCCTGACCCGCGAGGAAGCCGACACCTACCTGCTGGAGCTCAAGGGCCTGCAACTGGACGACGCCGAGCTTGGCCTTTTGTACAAGCGCACCGAGGGCTGGATCACCGCGCTGCACCTGGCCGCCCTGGCGCTGGCCCGGCACAGCGACCGCGAGGGCTTCCTGCGCGGGCTGTCGGGCACCGAGCGGGACATCGCCGACTACCTCGCCGAGGACGTGCTGGCCAGCCTGCCGCCGGCGCTGCAGCAGTTCCTCGACCAGACCTCGGTGCTCGACGAGTTCTGCGCCGAGCTGTGCAACGCCCTGACCGGGCGCCGCGACGGCCTGGACATGCTCATGCGCCTGCAGAACGAGCAGCTGTTCATCATTCCCCTGGACGATACGCGCGAGTGGTTCCGCTACCACCACCTGTTCGCCGACTTCCTCCAGGGGCGCCTGGCCCGCAGCGCCGACCCCACGGCGCTGCTCAACGCCGCCGCGCGCTGGTGCGAAAGCCGCGACATGGCCGACCGCGCCGTGCGCTACGCCCTGCGCGCCCGCGACTACGCCTTCGCCGCCGACCTGCTGGAGCGCCAGGGCGCGCGGCTGATCGCCGGCAACCGGGTGTACAGCATCCTCGGCATGCTCGGCGGCATTCCCGCCGAGGTGATCCGCGAGCATCCGGTGTTCCAGATCTTCTACGCCTGGCAACTGGCCTTCGAACAGAAGTTCGCCGAGGCCGAGGCGCTCATCGAGGAACTCAGTGCCCGCCTGCTGATGGGCCAGGGCAAGGCGCGCAACTTCGGCCTGGCCGAGTTGCTGGCCGTGGCCCAGGTGCTCAAGGCCCTGGTGCTGCTGTACCAGGACAAGCTGGAGGCCAGCCTCAAGGTGTCGCGCCAGTGGCTGGCGCTGGTGCCGGCCAACCAGCCGGTGTTCCGCGCCAGCCTGGCCTGCATCCTGGCCGCGGCCCACGCGCTGCTGGGCGACTACGCCGAGGCCGCCGGCGCCATCGGCGTGGCCCGCGAGTGCCTGCGCATGGCCGACAGCGAGTACCTGCAGGTGGTGGCGAGCATGATCGAGGCGCTGATCTGCAAGGAGAGCGGCGAGCTGGAGCGCGGCCGGACCATCGCCGAGGGCGCGCGCAGCCGCGTCGAGCGCGTGTTCGGCCGGCGCAGCCGGGTGGGCGGGCCGCTGGCCCTGGCCTACGCCGACATCCTCTACGAGCAGGACCGCCATGCGGCCATCCTCGCCGAACTGCCGCTGGCCACCACCTGGCGCGACGTGGCCACGCCCATGGAGCTGATTAGCCGCGGCCAACTGGTGATGGCCAAGGCGCGCTTCTTCGCCGGCGAGGCCGAACAGGGCCTGGCCCAGCTCGACGAATGGCTGGCCGGCCTGCAGTCGCCGGGCTACGAGCGCGTCTACGCGCTGGCCATGGGCTGCAAGGTGCAGCTGCTGCTGTGGCTGCGCCGGCCGAACGAGGCCGAGCGCGTCTGCCTGCAACTGGCCCGGCACCTGTCGGGGCTCTCCGCCGAGCGCTATGCCGATGCCCAGGCTGCGCTGGCCCTGGCCGAGGCGCGGGTGGCGTTGTCCGAGCGGCGCGCCGAGCGCGCCCAGCAGCGACTGGAATCGGCGCTGGCGGCGAACGCTTCGCCCTATCAGCGCGACCGGCGGTTGCGTCTGGCCTTGTTACTTTCTGTGGCGTATTGGCAGAAAGGTAACAGCGAAAAGGCCTTCGCCCTGTTCGCGCCCACCCTCGAGGAAGCCTGGAACCAGGGCTACCGCCGGCTGTTCCAGGACGACGCCATCTGGCTGCTACCGTTCTGGGACGCCTGGCGCGAGGCCGAACCCAAGCGCGCGGCGGCCTGGCAGGGGGTGGCGGAACTGCTCCGCGAACAGTGCCGCAGGCTGTCCGTCGACCCGGCAGGTTTCGAGGAAAATCAAGATGTTAGCCACCGCGAGCGGGAAATCCTGCGGCTGGTGGCGGCCGGGCTTTCGAACCGCGACATCGCCCAGGCGGTGCATCTTTCGGAGGCCACCATCAAGTGGCACCTGCACAACCTGTTCGCCAAGCTGGGGGTGCGCAGCCGCACCCAGGCGGTACTCAAGGGCAAGAGCCTGGGGTTGCTCAGCGAAGCCTGAGGCGAACGGCGTTTCCGGCTCCATCCCTTGGATGGGCTGGCAGGTGGGGGGTTGCCCAGTAGCTTGGGAAACAGGACGCGAAGCCTGGAGCTTCACGAATCCATGCCCGCGGCACCTAGGGAAGACGGCGCGGGTCTGGAGGGTCGGCTTGGCCGGCCAACCTGCAGCGGGGCAGGACGCCCCCTGCAGTGCCCTGGGGCAACCCACCTGAACACTGGAGAGAAACAAGAATGAAAAAAATCAAACAACTGGTTCTTGCAAGTGCTGTTCTGGCCGCTCCCTTCCTGGCCCATGCCGATCTGAAATCCATGGACGACAGCGCGCTCGCCGGCGTGACCGGCCAGGACGGCATCAGCATCGCCGGTGACTTCAAGGCGAGCATCGGGGCGGTGGTCTACACCGACAAGATCGACGACACCAAGTCCGGTTCCCTGCGCCTGGAGAACATCACCCTGACCGGCCCGGGCGGCACCGCCCTGAAGATCGACGATGCCAACCCGCTGACCGTCGACGTGGTCACCACCAAGATCGGCACCGCCGACACCCAGCAACTGGCCCTGGGCCTGCCGGGCATGACCGGCGACGTCTCGGTGGGCGCCATCAAGGTGGGCGACACCAGCGCCGCCAGCATCGGTTCGCTGACCGTTTCCAACCTGAACATGGCCGGTTCCCAGGTTCGCATCTGGGGCCACTGATCCATCGGTCGTGTGACGCGTATCCCCTTGCCGGCCCGTGCCGGCAAGGGTTCTTCCAGGAGAGAGGAGAGGGGATGTTCGAGATACTGCTGGGAAGCCTGCTCGGCCTGTTCGGTTTCACCCAGACGGTGGATACCCAACCGCAACCCCGGGGCACGGTGAACATCACCCAGCAGCTCACGCCCAACGGCCCCTTCCGCGAGGCCGTGCAACTCGAACCCATGAGCCAGGTGCAGTTCCGCAACGTCATCCGCCAGGCCTACGACTACAGTTGCGGCTCGGCGGCGTTGACCACCCTGCTGGACTACTACCTGGGCCGCGACCTGCAGGAACGCCAGGTGATGGAAGGCCTGCTGAAGTACGGCGAGGCCGACAAGATCGTCCAGCGCCGCGGCTTCTCGCTGCTGGACATGAAGCGCTACGCGGCCGCGCTGGGCTACAGGAGCGGCGGCTTCCGCGCCGAATTCTCCGACCTGGATTCGCTGGAACACCCGGCGCTGGTGCCCATCCACTACGGTGGCTTCAAGCATTTCGTGGTGGTGCGCGACGTCTACAACGACCACGTCTTCGTTGCCGATCCTGCCCTGGGCAACATCAGTTTCACCCGCAGCCGCTTCGAGGCGATCTGGGACCAGAACGTGCTCTTCGTCATCTACCCGAGCGGCCAGGAGCCGAAGAACGCCCTGGCCCTGAAGGAGCAGGACCTGCGCCTGGTGGACGACCGCACCGTGAGCCTGCTGGCCTTCCGCGAGTTCCCGGAAATGAGCAAGTTCACCAGCAACCGGATGATCGAGGCCGCATCCAAAGGCGACGTGCAGTTCATACGCAGCAAGTGATCGACGTTTCATCCTTCCATAAGAACAAGACCAGGGGATTGCATCATGAGATTCAGGGGGTATGCGTGCGCCGCCATACTGGCCTTGCTGGCGTCGGGCCCGGCGCCGGCCGAGGAAGGCTCGGTCGACCAGGCGCGCGACGCGCTGGCCAAGAAGGCCGACGACGCCGACAGCGCCAAGGCTCTGGAAGAGGTGTTCCAGGCGGCGGAGAAGAGTTACACCCTGCTGAAGAAGGGCGAGCGGACCCTCACCTACGGCCTGGACTACTCGATGATGCGCGACACCCGCATCCAGCAGGTGCGCACCGGCGACAGCGTGTACAGCGTGCTGGCGACCAGCGAGGCGCAGCACACCTTCACCAACTCCTTCACCTTCGACTACGGCATCTGGGACAACCTGACCTTCAGCCTGCGCCTGCCCTTCGTGGCCAAGTACGACACCGAGAGCGACGTCCACGCCTACAGCCTCGGCGACATTTCCGCGACCCTGCGCTGGCAGCCCTGGGCAGCGATGCGCGGTCGGCCGGTCACCACCTTCTACGCCACCCTCGGCCTGCCCACCGGCGACAGCCCGTTCGACATGAACCCGGACAAGGACGTGTCCACCGGCAACGGCTACTACAGCCTCGGCGTGGGCGCGAACATGTCCTACGTGATCGACCCGGTCGTGCTCTACGGCTCGCTCGGCTACACCTACAACCTCAAGGTCGACAACATCCACCAGAACCAGTATGGCGAGGAGCTGAACAAGGTCACCCCGGGCGACACCCTGAACTTCGCCATGGGCATGGCCTACGCGCTGTCCTACGACGTGTCCCTGGCCACCTCCTACCAGATGGCCTACCAGATGAAGAGCCGTTACCACTTCGACACCCGCACGGTGGAGGCTCCCGAGCAGACCAGCGCGGTCATGAACTTCTCGCTCGGCCTGCGCACCTCGCCTGACTACATCGTCAACGTGAACGCCGGCTTCGGCTTGACCGAAGACTCACCGGATATCTTGCTGGGGGTTTCCCTGCCCCTGGATATCAAGGGCCTTAAGCCCGACTAAACGGCGAGCGGAGTTCCCATGACGAAGCGCATTTCGCCACTTCTGCTGGCGATGGCAGGGGCGGGGCTTGGCTGGATTCTGCCGGCCCAGGCCCAACTGGCCAACGACATCACCATCGGCAACCCCAAGGCGATGGCCCTGGGCAACGCGGTCACCGCCGATTCCACCGGCATCGACGCCGTGCACTACAACCCCGCGGCGCTGACCAAGCTCAAGGGCCGGCAGACCACGGTGAAGCTGGTCAGCGGGGTGATGGACATCCGCGCCGGCTTCCACGCGCCGCCGAACTACGGCGAGAGCACCTTCGGCGTGTCCGACGACCCGGTGGCCAACTCCCACAGCCGCACCATGACGCCGACCATGTACCTGCCGGGCCTGGGCGGCATGACCGACGTGCCCATGCTGGTGGCGCCCCTGGCGGGCCTGTCGATCAACCCGCCGGGCTCAAAGTTCACCTTCGCCACCAACGTCTACACGCCCCAGGCGCTGGGCTACTCGCGCGACTCGGACGGCGACCCGGGGCGCTACGACGGGCGCCGCGTGTCGCTGCAGCGGCTGACCTACTTCTCGCCCTCGGTGGGCTACCAGATGAACGACACGCTGTCCTTCGGCCTGTCCATCGGCTTCTCGCACCAGGCCATGGCCCTGGACACCGACTTCCGCAACCCGGGCCTGCTCACCGGCCTGTTGCAGACCCTCCACGACACCACCTGCGTGCCCGGCGCGCAGGAGATCGTCGAGCTGGTGTTCAACGTCTGCGGCGGGCGCATCGGCCCCTACGACACCCTGGCCAACCTCAAGCTGGACATGCAGCAGACCCTCTCGCCCAGCTACAACCTGGGCGTGCTCTGGGAGCCCACCGACTGGTTCGCCTGGGGCGCGGTGTACCAGAGCGAGTCGCGCATGAAGCTCAAGGGCAAGTACCGGGTGGACTACACCAAGGACTGGCAGGGCTTCTGGTCGGGCCTGCAGAACTCGGTGTTCGGCGCCTTCCTCAGCCCGCTGTTCCCCTACGGCAACGCCGAGGAGGAGCACGGCGTGGCGACGCTGAAGATGACCAACCCGGACAACTTTTCCACCGGCATCAAGCTGCGCCCGTTCGATGACTGGCAGTTCAACTTCGACCTGAAGTGGAGCGGCTACAGCGACTGGAACAACCTGGAGATCGAGTTCGACAGGGAACTGGACCTGCTGCGCATCGCCAAGAACTTCGCCCCCAACGGCGCCACCGACCACAGCATCATCCTCGACCGTGGCTACCGCGACACCTGGAGCTACGCCATGGGCGTGCAGTACGACGTCAACGACCGCCTGCAGCTGCGCGCCGGCTACGAATACCGGCCCTCGGCGATCCCCAAGAGCAAGGTCGACGCGCTGGTGCCCATCGGCGACGCCGACCTCTACGGCCTGGGCCTGGGCTACCGCTGGGACAAGGACACCAACATCGACCTGGGCTTCAACTACTTCGTCTCCAAGCAGAGCATCAAGGCTGGGCAGAGCTGCAACCTGACCTGCACCGGCATCGACAACCTGGTCTACAACCCCTATGCCGGCATGGATGTACACACCACGGTGAAGGCCTATATCTTCGCCCTGACCTACAACACCACCTTCTGAGGAGCGGCCCGATGCAGCGTTCCCGCCACCTGTTCCTCTGCCTGCTGGCCACGGCGGCCGCGCCGCTGCCGGCGCTGGCCGACGCCGGGCGCTACCTGTCGTGGATCGACGACAACGGCCAGGTGCACAACACCTTCGTCGACGCCGGCTACGGCCAGCAGCAGCGCCAGGCGGCCAGGCGCATCGACCAGAGCGACCGCGCCCGCCTGCGCGACGACGGCGGCACCCTCTGGCCCGGCAGCGCGCCGGCGGGGGAGAGCAAGCGCCGCTACTTCACCTGGGTGGACGGCCAGGGCAACCTGCAGAACAGCTTCTACGCCGGCAACCAGGTGCCGGCTGGGCGCGGCGACTACGTGCTGCCCAACGGCGACCACTCCTCCGAGTACATCGACGCCGAGGCCTACGAAGACAAGGGCTTCGTCCGCAGCGAGAACGGCAACCCGTACTACACCTGGGTCGACGAGCAGGGCCGCATGCACAACTCGCCGATCACCGCCCAGGACCGCGCCGACGGCATCCGCCGCAACCAGATCGCCTTCACCGAGGGCCGTGAAGTGCAATTCAAACAGCGCCCACAGGCCCTGCCGGGGCTGGACGGCAGCGGCGAGCAGAGCGACGCCATGAAGGCCCTGCTCAAGGGCAGCGGCAAGACCCTTAACGATCTCTACCAGGACCTGCAAAGGCGCTGCTGCGAGCAGATCGCCGAGGGCGAGTTCACCGAGCTGAACGCCGACGAGCCGCGCTACGAGGAGCTCAACAAGTTCTCGCCGAGCTTCGACTTCCCCATGGGCAAGAGCTACTACGTGGCCATGAAGCTGCCGGCCTCGCAGCAGGTCTACGGCCTGCGCGTGCGCAGCTTCTCCAACCACCAGGTGGTCTACCCCTCGCTGCTGTTCCTCGACGAGCGCAAGCGCCCGACACGCCTGGTCAGCGACGCGGTCTACAAGCTCAACCCGGAAACCTGGTACCGCTACGCCTTCATCGAAGGCACGGTACCGGTGCGCGCCAACCAGGGCGAGCGCTACGTGCTGCTGCTGACCACCGACGAGGACCGCGCCCTGCAGACGCTGGACAACAAACCCTACAAGCGCCCGCTGGAAAACCTGGCGGTGAACGAGGAGGGGATGAAGGTGCGGCAGCATGCCGACCAGGGTGGGTTCGAACTGGCGGTGGTGCGCTGAGCGTCACCGGATAGCCCGCTGCGGGCGGTTGGTCGATCGCGGACGGAGTCCGCTCCTACGCCCGTGCTTCCCTGAACCGTAGGATGGGTTGAGCTTGCGATACCCATGCTGCCGTGGTGATGGGTATCGCTTCGCTCAACACCATCCTACGAAAAGCCGTGCTTCCTGGAACCGT